>DASXKQ010000342.1:0-22007 GCA_036496745.1 Polyangiaceae bacterium | reverse complement strand
GCGAGCTCGCCGAACCAGCGCTCGAGGTCTCGCAAGACCGCGGGATCGGCGTTCTCCTGGATCAAGAGACTCGCCGAGGTGTGCTGCACGAACACCGTGCACAGCCCCGTTTGGATGCCACTTTGGCCAACCACCGCAGCGACTTCACGCGTGACGTCGCAAAAGCCGCGACCGCGGTTCGCGATTTCGAGCGTTTCCTGAAAAACTCGCACGGCGCAAGGTATGCGACGTTTTCGCGACGCGCGCTAGCGATCAATCCGGCTTTGAATCTCCGATGCAAACACCCCAGCCCTGCGGCAGCCCCGCCACCGACTGACAGAGGCTCGTGCCACAGCTTTGATCGCCGGCCACCAGGCAGAGCTTGAGGCAAGCACTCGCGTCGGCCGAGCACACGTAGCCGAACGCGCACGGACAAGGCTGGTTCGCCTGACCCGTGCCCGGTACCACGCAGGCCGTCGTCCCCGAGCGCACGACCGTGCACGCGGTGTTACCGGTGCAGACGCAATCCGTTCCCACCGGGCAGGGATACGGCGTCGCGAGATCGCAGTCGGTTCCCGCAACGCACACGGGAACCATGGTGGGCGGGCCCGCGTCCGGCGCGCGGTCGTCGCGCAGTGGCCGCTCTGCGCAATACGTCCCAGAGCCGCACAGCGCGTCCCCCTGGCAACAGAAGGGCCGACACTCCGGGATCGCCGAATTGTTGTTCACGCACGCGAGGCCGGCCTGGCAATCGCCCGAACTGGTGCACGGCGCGTCGACGCCGCCATGACCGCTCGCGGCACACGCCGCGACCGGCATGCCGTCTTGCGTCGTGACCTGGCAACCGAAGAGCGGCGCGCCCGCGTCGACTCCGGCGTCCACCTGCGACATGCCGCCCTGACCCGCGCTCCCCGCTTCACCCGCGGCGCCGGCCTCGCCGCCTTGCCCGGCCTCGCCGGCGCCGTCCCCGCCCGAACCGATGCTGGCGTCCACGCCGCCCGAGCCCCCGCGCGCGCCCACACCACCCGCGCCGGAGCCCGCCTCGACGTTGCGCGGACCCCCGCGACCGCTTTGCCCGCCTTGGCCTGCTTCATTGCCCTGTCCGGCGATCCCGACGGGGGGCGGCACATAGCCGCTGCACGCTTGTCGGATATCAGGGATACAGCCCGCTTTGGGCTGAACTCCGCAAAGCGGGTTGAGCCCGAGCGGGCCGCTGTCCGTCAGATCGCCGTCGAGCTTGATCGAGCGATCGCCTTGACTGCTTGCGTCAGTCGCGCCTCCGCTGCTGTTGCCGCCGGGGTGTCCGTCCTGCGTGGAGGTCGACGCGCAGCCCCAGACCAGGCCAATGAGCAGTGTGGCGCTGAGCAGAATCGAGGAAGCGCGACGAGCAAGCCTAAGCACTCCGGGAGCTTAGCGCGGCGCGCCGCTGAAGTCAGCTGCGACACACAGTGTAAGTGAGCGTAGCCGAAAGTCCGAGTTGATTCGCACTCGTCGCGCGATCGATCTTCACATGCGGAGCAAAGTCCCGTTCCATAGTGACGAGTGATTCGTTCCGGCACCGTCGCGCTCCTCGTATCCTGTTGGTCGCTTTGCACGCACGCACAAAGCGGATCGAGCACTGAGTCCCGCGCGCAAGCCGAGGTCCTGTTCGCGGACGGCATGAGAGCGTTCGAGGGGCATGACTACGCGCGCGCTCTCGGCGAGCTGGGCCGGGCCTCGTTGCTCGTGCCCGATCCTCGGATCGAGGTGTACTTGGCGCGCACGCACGTCGCGCTCGGACAGCTGCTCGACGCTGCCGCCGCCTACCAAAGCGCCGTCGACGAAAGCGCGGCGCGCGAGCTGAACCCGACGCTCGCGCGCGCACGCGAGCTCGCGCGCGACGAGCTCGCGGAGCTCAGGCCGCGCATTCCGGCGATCGAGATCGCGATCGACGAAGCCTTGCAGCGCGCACGCAACTTGCGCCTGGAGCTCGACGGTCGTCAGATTTCGAGTGACGCGCAACTCCCGGTGGACCCGGGTCGCCACGATCTGGTCGCGCGCGACACCGAGGGCGACGCGCTCAGCACGTCATTCGAGATCGCGGAAGGCGAATCCAAGACGATTCCGCTATCTTGGCACGCGCAGAGCGCGCGCGGGAGCGGCGCCCCCGGATCGCCCGCGAACTCCACGAGCACCCGAAAAACCTTGGGCATGGTGGCGCTCGGCGTCGGTTCGACCGGGCTCGGCGTGGGCACGGTGACCGGCATCAGCGCGCTCAGCCGCTACTCCTTCGCAGACCGACACTGCCCAGCCGGGCACTGCACGGAAGGCACGCCGGTACCCGACGACCACTCGGCCTTTCGAGACCTGAAAACGATTTCCGCGGCCGGCTTCGTGGTGGGCGCGGCGGGCATCGGCACGTGGTTTGGTTTGCTGGTCTCGACGCCGACCGCAACCGCCACCTCGGAGCATCCTCACGTGAGCCCGTGGACACCGGTAGTAGGCGTGGGCAGCGCCGGCGCGCGCTACGTGTTCTGAGTCGCTATTTTTGGAGAGCTCAGCGCCGCTCGCCGGGCGCGACGCGCACGCCTTGAGCTCCCAGCGACGCCGCGCGATCGCTGCGCACCAAGAACTGGTGATAGAAGCCGCCGTCGCAATCGCACAGCGAGGCGTCGACGTGCATCTCCGCCGGCAGATAGCCGTTCCTCGCCCAAAATGGATCGTTGCGCAAAGGGCGCGAACTCTCCGGCGTCTGTTCGGGATACATCAGAATGAAGGTCGGGTGCTTGGAGAGCAGGTATTCGGTCGACGCGAAGCGTTGGTGACCCGGGCGATCGCCGACGACCCGCCCGTGGTGGGCTATTTCCGCGTCGTTCAGACCGAACAGATCGAGGTTCGGCATGCCGGCGAAAAACGGCGCGGCGCCCGCGGCGCCCATCGCCATCGTGTCCGACGAGACGCGAATGCGCGCGAGAAAGTGACCGATCCCTGCCCAGCGTCGGCCGTAGAGGCGCGTCCAACCGAGTGGCTCGAGGTGCAGCGGGCGGCGCGACGCGGCGTTGACGGTCAGGGCCTCGGCGGTGAGCCCCGCCCGAGGCGAGATCCAAGCGTACGCGAGTCCTAGCGCCGCGATTTGCACTGGGATCGCCGCACGCTCCCCGAAGCGCTGCCAAGCGCGCTGGAGTGCGGCACCCACCAAGCAAAACGCAGCCGGCAGGATGGGCGCGATGAACCGATACAGATCCAAAAAATCCCCACCCACGCGCGCGATGTACACGAGCTGCACGGCGATTGCGACGATCGCGACGGCGGGTCCGAGCAGCGCGCCGCGTTGCGCGTCCCAGCGCGCGCGCCGATCGCGCACGAGCACGAACACCGCCGGTACGGCAAGCGCCAAGGCGGGAACCCAAACCCATGACAGCTCGCCCGCGGCGAACGCCAAGTATTGGACACCGTGCGGCCAGAGATCGCCGCTCGTTTTGACGTAAAACGTGTTGGGCAGCGGATAGCCGTAGTACGCGAGACGAAATACTTCGTAGCCACCGACCAGCGCGACGATCGGCGCCGCCCACGCGGCGAGTTTGACGAACGCGCGCGGCGTGCGCACCGCGCTGAGTGCGACCACCGGCGCGCTCAGCGCCAGCAATACGGCCGCTTCCGGGCGACACAGGGTCGCGAGCGAACCCACGAGCCCGAGCCAGAAGAAACTGCGCAGCGAGCGCACGCGAGCGGCGCGCGCGACGAGCGCGAGCGTCCACGTGTACAGGGCGACGAAGAGCGGGGTTTCCAGACCACCGAGCGACCACGCCGCAAACGGCACGCTGTACGCGAGCAGCGCGGCGGGGGCGAGCACGAACAGCGCAGGCGCCTCGGGCTCGAACTCGTCCCACAGTTCGGCGGTCGCCGCGATGCTCGCGACGCACGCCGCGCCGCCGAGCGCGCGCGCGACCGAGACGAGCGACGCTTTGGAGATCCCGCCGAGGGCCAGCAAGAGCACCCACAGCGGACTCGTGAAGCCTTCCACGCGCTCGCCCGGGTTGTACGCGAGCTCGTGAAATTGCAGCAGGTTTTTCGCGTAGCGGAGCGCGATGTACGCGTCGTCGGCAAAAAAGTCGAAGCGCGTCGCGTGCCACACCGCGGCCACGGCGATCAAGCCGAGACACGCACGACGCGTGACGCGCGGATCCGAAAACACGCGCAGCCATGACTTGCTAACGGATATCGGCATAGAGACACACCTGGTGCTCGTGGGGATCGCTCACGGCGATTTGAAACGCGACGTCGGCGATCTGCCCCCTCTGCTCGGTCGTCGGTACGTCGAACGAGCGGAAGCCTTGCTCGGGTCGGTGTGCGTAGCGGCCCACGATTTTCCCGTCTATCAACGTGGTGATCCAGACCGGACTCCCCTGCTGGTCGCGAAACATGAAATACGGGAGTCCGACGAAGCCGCGAATCGTATTGCCGAGCGGTACCGCCTTGAACGTGAGGCGCACGTCACTCAGGCCCGAGTTCGCCCACAAGCAGCGGTGAGGCCGGTAGTCCTCGTCTTCGATGATCGTGAGCCCGACGAAGCTTCCTTCCGCCGCGCCGCATTTGAAGCGACGGCGCGGAAACATGGGCGTCCCGAGCAAACCGCCCGACGACGGGCTCGCGTTCTCGTTGTAACGGCATGCGCGCGGCCCGCCTTCGACGAACTCGGTCACCTCCAGCTCCGGCGGCTGCGCGTGATCGATCAGCACGCGCGATACCGGCGTAAAGCGCGGATTTTTCCGAACACGCAACGTGAAGTTTCCGGCGGTGTGCTCCTCCAAGAGCGGCCAATCCGCGAGCTCGGGCGAGCTGCGGCCGATCGCGCCGAGCTCTAGAGCGCGCGCGTAGCCGGCATCGTCGGGCCGCGCGCTCTCGGCGATGGGCATCAGCCGATCCCCGAGCGCGAGTCGCGCCATCGGATCTGCCCAGGACGGGGCGACGACGATCAGATCGCCCGGGCGCTTCAAGCGCGCCACTTCTGGCGCGACTTTCCGCCACTCGTCCACCGTCGGAAATTGATGTGAAAAATGCAGCTGCGCGCCGAACTCCGCGAGCGCGAAGAGCGGCACACCGAGCCAGAGGTATTTGACGAAAGGGGCGCTCAACGAATCGCGCGCCACTCTACTCTGCGGCGGCTCTCGCTCAAGTGCGGCCGCAGGTTCCTGCCTCAGTTCGGTCGCGGGACGCAGCCAAAGGGCGGGCCAACGCAGATATAGGGCATAACGCACTCGCCGCACGACACAGTAGACCCAGGACAATTCGGATCGGCGAGGACACCGCACTCCGCGTTGAGCTCGGAACAAGTGGTAGGCCGGCAAGTATCGTCCGGAGCGCCCGCGGCGCCGCCCTCCGGAGCGCCCGCGGCGCCGGCGCTGCCGCCGTCCACGAAAGCGCCGGAGCCGCAGCGGCTCGGCCCGTCACCGCCGCAGTATTCACCTATCGGACAAGCGACGTCGTTGCAATCCACGATGACACCGCACATGGGATCGTTCACGTATCCGCAGTCTGCGTGGAGCGCGGCGCAGCTGTTCGGACAAGTAGAGAACGCACCGCCGTCCTCGACGTAGAATCCGCCAAAGCCCGCGCCCGTACTGCCGCCCACGGTTCCGCGACCAGCTCCGCCGAGTGCTTGTCCCGCTGCGCCGGCGTTCCCGCCGGACTCGCCGGCTCGCGGCTCGTCAATCGACTTGCCGGAGCAATGGCAGAGCGCCAGCAACGCCGCGCCCAGTACCCCCGAAGATCGCCACCTCATGCTGATCCTCCTTTTCTTGCCCCCAGAGACGCTTACTTCACGATCACGTTGCGCACCACGAAATTGTTCGCCTTGTCGTACACGCGCACGGCTAGCAGCGCCGGCAACGCGGGTGTGAGCGCGGAGACGTCGACGTCGAATTCTTCGCGTTGCTCGTCGAAGATGCCGTCGCTCGGGAAGAAGGGCAGCCACTCGTCGCTGCCCGCGCGCGAGATTTCGATGCGCGCGATCGGACCGACGCCGTCGATGGCGATGCCTTGCACGCGCTTGCCGACCGCCTTGAGACCCTCGATCGAAGGCGGCGTATTGTCGATCAATACGATGCTGCTCTCCATCTCGTCCCGCGTGACGCGATCGGGCGGGTTCGACAGCTCGTCCGTGGCGACGACGCGCACGCGGTAGCGCCCCTCGGGCAAGTCCGACGTGTCCCAGGAATACGACTCCTTGGTCACCTTTTCTTGCGGCTTCGACAGATCGAACCAGGTGTTCGCGCCGACCGCGCGGAACTGCAGCCGATAGCGGAGCTCGTCCTTGTCCGGGTTGTCGACCTTCCAGCTCAGGCCGACCTGCGCTTCCGCCTTGTGCGTCACGGGGCCGCCCGACGCGCGCAAGGTGTCGTCCGCGTTGTCGGTGTCGCTGTCACGCGCTGTCACGTCGGTGATCACCGCGCGCAGGTTGTCCGTCAGGAACGAGACGGACACCTCGTTCAGCACCGCGCCCGGATCGCGATCGAAGCGCGCGCGGATCTGCAGGTAGCGCGCCGCCGGGCTATCGACCAGCGCGGGGGCCGTGAGATCGGTGCTCCACGCGCTCCAGGTGTCGTCGGGCTCCTTGGTGTTGCCCGTGCGCGTCGCCACCTTGAGCGGCCCCGTCGCTTCCCAATCGAGCTTGCCGAAGCGCGCGCGCAGCCCCGCGTCCAGCACCTTGCTGGTCCACACGGCGTCCGGGCCGCCCACGCCTTTGATCGCGTGCACGACCGCCGGATCGCTGCCGATCACGAATTGATCTTTGCCGCCGAGCGCCAGCGCGCTCACCTGTCGCTCGTCCACGTCTGCGACCAAGATGCTGCTGTGGCTCGCGTCCACGCTGTACACGCGACCTTCGACGCCCGTGCCCACGTAAGGCCGGCCGTCGTCGCCGAGCGCGAGGCTCGTGTAGTGCTCCTCCGTGTCGTCGAGCAGCTGATCGGGCGCGCCGTCGGGCGAGAACTTGTAGAGCGTACCCTTGCCCTTGGTCTTGGTCGCGACGTTGGTCGGCGCGGCCGGCTGCGCGTCGTTGCGGCTGCTGCGCGTGGGCGGCGTAGTGCCGCCCTTGAGCTCGTTGGCGATCGCAAACACCTCGCCGTGCTTGTTGACGGCGATCGCCCGCACCTCCGTGCGCCCAAAATCGTAGAACACGCTCGCGCGACCCGGACCGGTGATTTTGTAGAGCTTCGCCTTGTCGCTCGCGCCGGCGTACACGGTGCCGTCGGGGCCGACCGCCACGCTCATCAGGTGCGCCTCGGGCGCGTCGAAGTAGACCTGCGCGTCACCCGTTTGCGTGATGCGAAAGAGCTTGCCCTCCGGCCCCGTCGCCGCGAACACGGCCTTGCTCTTCTCGTCGTATGCGACCTGCCAGACGTGCTCGGCGCCTTTCAGGCTCGTGAGATCCGAGAGCTTACTGTGCTCCCACTTCATGACCTTGCCGTCCGGCATCGTGCCGAGCACGACCGTGCCGCCCCAAGCTTCGCACAGCGAGGTGACGACCAGCGCTTTGGTTTCGGCGAGCACCGAGAGCGCGCCGCCTTGCAGCTTGAGCAGCTTGCCTTCGTTGCCGGTACCGAGCAGCAGCGAGCCGTCTTTCATGCGCAGGGCCGACCAGATGTTGTTGGCTTGCAGCACGGGCGTCGCGGCC
This sequence comes from Polyangiaceae bacterium, assembly GCA_036496745.1. Classification (GTDB taxonomy): domain Bacteria; phylum Myxococcota_A; class Polyangia; order Polyangiales; family Polyangiaceae; genus PMG-095. The sequence goes on along the minus strand of DASXKQ010000342.1, from coordinate 14,374 downwards.
AGGTTGAAGCCGGCGCGCACGCGACCGCTGGAATCCACGGCCACGCCCTTCAGATCGCCACCTTTGAAGTCGGCCGCCTTGGACAGCGAGAAGCGACGGGTGCCGACCGCGAGCGCAGGCAGCGTGCCGAGTAGAACGAGACACAGTACGGAGCGGGGAACGATGCGTTTCATGGCATTCACTGGAGTTGGGAGGATCAGCGCAATACGGGGCGCACGTTGACGGTGACGTGGTCGCGACCGACCATGAACTCGGGCAGGTCGATCACCGCGCGTGTGGTGGATTGAATGGACTCGGGAGCGAGTGACGAGGTGGTGGGGCGAATCGCGTCGAGCGCGCCGGGCGGCAAATCCCGCGCCACGCGGCCCTTGAAGGTGACCGCGCCGTCCCCCGCGTGAAAGCTGACCACCACGGATTTCGCCGGGTAGACCGGGTCGACGAAGTTCGCGATCAAGTCGTTGAGTGAGTCGGGCGACGGCGCGTCGCGTTCTTCGCCGTAGCCCGGCTCGATCTCGAGCTGCACGCTTTGCCCGGCCAAGCGCGCCGGGATCGGCACGCTGACCACGCGCGTGACGTCCGGGCCGGAGAACGGCACCAGCGTCAGACGAATGCGCGCGGGCTCTCCCGCGTCGATTTCGGACTCGAGCAGCTCCGCGCCGCGCAGGCGCAGGAGATCGCGCGCATAGTGCAGCTCTATGTTCATGCTCGCGCTCTCGATGATCGCTGGCTGCCAGGGATTGTTCATCACCGCGCCGATTGCGCGCACCAAGTTCGAACGCACGAACTCGCCCGCGTCCGGCGTGCCGCCGATGGCCACGCCGTAATCCTTCAGGGTGATGGCGGGGTGGCCCTGGATCTTCAGTGAGCTCTCCGCCGTCCAGCTCACGTCCTGCCGCTCGTTGGCCACGTTTTGCAGCGCGTCGCCCAGCGCCATCGCCACGAACGACGGAGTCATGAACTTTTCGTGCGCGACCTCGAAGTTCCAGGTCGCGCTGGGAATGCCCGGGGTGCCCACAATCGTGATCTTGACCGGGATCACCGGCGCGCGCGCGGTCTGCGAAATGACGATCGCCGATTGGCGATCGTTGACCAGCGCGCCCACGTTGCGTACGGCCATGCCGATCTTGAACGAGCGCTGCTCACTGGCCATGAACCAGAGCACCTTGCCGATCGCCGTCGGCAGCGCCGTCGCGCCGGCCTCCATCATGGGGTGACCAAACGCCACGAGTTTGTCGCCTTCCACGCGCGTCACGGTGCCGAGGCCCATCGCGCTCACGTCTCCGCGCACGAGCTGCACGCCGATGGCGCCGCCGTCCACGAAGCGCTGTGGCGCGTCCGCCTCCGCGCCCGCGCCACCCCCGGCCTGCAACGGCTCGAAACCGAGCGGGCTCAGCAGAGTTTGCGCGAGCGCCATCGAGCCGCGCGACATGCCGCCCATCAGAATGGGCGTGGAGACCGGCATCAGCGCGCTCGGCGCGGCACGCGCGAATGCGCCGCGCTCCTTCTGCAATTGCTCGGCGTGCTGCAACAGATCGTATTTGCCGACGTCACCTCGAAAGCGTCGGCCGACGCCGAGCGCGGCGCGCTTGTCCGCCTTCGGCGCGGGCGACGAAGGCAACAGCTTGATCGGCCAACCGTCGATCACGTTGGGGATCGGTCGCGCGAGCTCGTCGAGCATGTTGCGGATCGGCGTCACGCCGGCGACCGGCTCCGCGCCGAACGACCAACCGTACGCGTAGGCACCGATCATCTTGTCGTTCAAATAGATCGGACTGCCGCTCATGCCCGCGACGACCTTTGCCACCTCGAGCCGCGGGTGCTTGGTCTTGATCAGAATCAGATCTTGACGCGGCTGAAAGTTCTTCAGCACGTCGATCACTTCCACGTCGAAACGCTCGGGCTTGGTGCCCTGAAACACCGTCAAGCCGTAACCCTTCATGCCGGGATGAATCTCGCTCAGCGGCATGATGTCGGGGCGATTCGAGACGCCGTCGGCATGCGCGGCTTTCAGGCCAAGCGGCAGCGGCAAGAGCAGCCCTGCGAGGCCTGCAGCGACGAGCAGAGTGGTGGAACGCACGGTCGAAGCAGTCTAGCAGGGCTCCGGCCCGGCGCGCCAAAGCGGAAATGCTCGGGATTTTGCCGATTCAGCTCTAGGCTTCGGTCGCCTTGGACCCCATGGCCAGACGCTCGAAATACCGGTGATGCCTTGGACCTCGCGATCCTACTCGGCCTCTGCTTGTCGCTCGGCTTGCTCGCTGCAAGCCACGTGGCGCTGGTGGCTGGCCTGATGGCTCGACAATCACGACTGCGCGGCCTGCTCGCGCTCGTCGTCCCACCGCTCGCGCCGATCTGGGGATTCGAAGAGCGCATGAACAAACGAGCGGGACTGTGGGTCGCGGCTTTCGCCGTGCACGTCGTATGTTTGATCAGCGCGGCGATCGGCGGCGGAGCGCGCTAGCTACGGCGACGGCACGGGCCGCGTCGTGGTGCGCGGCTGCATCTGGGTGAAGCCTTCGTTCAGCCAGCGATCGCGGAGCTTTTGCGCGAGGTCGCCCGAGTCGCGCCAGGGTACGGCGACGGCGTAGATCAGGCAGGCGTTGGGGTACGCGGGATAGGCGGCCCACGCCGCCGAAAAGTCTGCGCTGGTGAAGCCGAAGTTCACGTGGCCGTCGACGCGGCGCATCTCGAGCGTCTCGCCACGCCACTTGGCGAAGCGCGGCTCGAACGGTCCGAACTTCACGTCGAAGGCGCGGGTCTGCGGCAGGCCCCATTGCTCGAAGCGCCGTATGCAGCTGTCGCTGGTGACGGGCGTGCCCTCCGGCACGTCTTGCACGAACACGATCGCCATCACGTGGTGGTCGTCGCCGTAGCGAAACCCCGTGAACTGCTCGACGCCGAAGTAGTGCACGCGACGCCAGTTCTCCCAATCCGGCGTGGGCGCCCAGACCAGGTCGTCTTTGTCGTTGCGCGCGCCCCAACCCACGCTCAGCAGGCGCTCGAGCGCCGCGCGATGCGGACTCACGGCGTCGCCACCCGGCTCTTTGACCGTCACGCTGGAAGGCGTGGGCGGACGGGCGGGCGCCGCCGGCGGCTTCGGCTGCGGAGGCGGAGCTGCTGAACAAGCGAGGAGCGCGAGCGTCGGCCCCACGCACGCCCAATTACGGACGCTTCTTCCAGATTGGGAGAACCGAGCTGCGGGCACACTCATGATACGCGCCGGGGCCGGCTATTCTGACATGAAAGTGGCGGAGCTCGGGCAGAGCCCGGCCCTGCCAGGAAATTCAACTACTTGGCGACGGAGACCCAGATGCCAGCGTCGCCTCCGCTCGGCACCACGAAGAGCAGGCTGCTTTGGGGCCAGAGCACGGGCAACAGCTCGGAAACGCCGTCGTGAATCGTCGCGCGGAAACCGAGGTCGACGTTGTCGTACTCGAGCCTGCCGGTGCCGCTCGCCGCGTCGACGTTGCTGATGAACGCGGCTCCGGGCAGCTGGAGTTGGTCGAGCAGCGCGAATTTGCCCGGCGCCACGCCGGTCGCGAGCACCGGCATGGTGCTGGTGTCGTCTTGCCAATACTGCGCAAGGTGCAGCGTGCCGCTCGCGCCGTCGAAGTCCGTGAGCAAGAGGCCTTGCCAACGCGACTCCACGCTGGTCGTGAAATAGTCGTCGTGTTGCGCGAGAAAGCCGTGAATCGGCACGCGCGGCGCGCTCACGTGGACCCCTGCGCAATCGCTGCGACAAGGCGCCGCGAGGTCGGCTACGCCGCCAGCCGCGTTGATCAAGAGCTCGTCGTAGCTCAGGTCCGGGTATGTGTGGTCTTTCTCGGCGATTTCGCTGGTGGTCAACACGTGGCTCGCAAGTAACGTCGGACCGATCACCATTCGTGGGTCCGATGCGTCGACGGCCACGTCGAAGCTCATCAGATCACCGCTCGTGCCGTCGGAGTTGGCGAGCACGTACGGGACCGAAGCCCACTGAAGCCAAGCGTATTCGACCCCGTCGGCGATCGGGTACGCGGTGCCGAGCGGCAGCGGCGCGTACAGCGAATCGAGCGGCTCGAGCGTGTCCGACGCGTCGGATGAAAACGCGCTCGGTGTCGCGATCGAGAGCGAACCCCGACTCGTGCCCGGCACCGGATCGCTGACCGTGGCGACTAGGGGCATCTCGTTGCGCGTGATCAACACACGCGTGAGACTCGGATCTCCGGCGATCGCGAATTGGTAGCGCGTACTACCCGCGCGCGTGACCAGCGCGGGGTCGCTGCAGGGCGAATGGTAGACGACGCCCTCGAAGAAATCGAGGCCGTCTGAGTCCCGATACCCGGGGTGAACCTGACACGCACCGGGCTCCACCAGCTTGTCGGTGTCGGTGTCCGGCGCTTGCGGGAAGAGCTCGAGCGCATGCAGACCCGCGCTGTCCGTGTAGTACGCCGAAAACTCGGACTCCGTGTAGCCGTTCGGAATCGCCAAGCCGTCTACGCCGGTGCCAAAGCGCGCTTGCTCGTGCCACGTTTGATCGAACAGCACGACTTGACCGTCGCCCTGCACGACCCACTCGAACAAATAGCTGCCATCGGCGAGCTCGCTCGCGAGCGGATAGGCCGCGACGAACGAGCTGACCAGCGGACGGACCGACACGAGCGCCGCGTCCGCGAAGCTGAGGCCTCCGGCGCTCTTCACGGCAAAGCCGTTCTGCGCGGTCGCGTCGAGCGGCGGCCAGCTGGCGTTCGGCACGCTCAGCCCGAGCGGATGGCAAAGCGGATCCGCAAAGCGCAGCGTGCCCTGACCCGAATCGTCGCTCGCCTCGAGGTAGCCGATCGTCAATGCGGGCATGTCTCTACGCGCAAAATCCGCGTCGTAGGCGGCCACATTGGGTAGCTGACACTGGCTCTGGTGCTGCGCGTCGATCACGCTGAGGGCGCGCCCACCGTCACCGCGCTGACCGGGGCGCGCGGTCAGATAGGCGGCAACGTTCGGCTGGATGCCCAAATGCAGATCGTAAAACGAGCCCGCGATCAAGCGCGTGCCGCCTTGCTCGAGGTAGCTCTTTTGCTCCGGCACGAGCGCGTTGCCCGCCGAAACGAAGCCTCCCGCGGGATTGCAGCCGACGAGCGCGACGACACAAAAACAAATCGCGCCATGCCCCCGAAGAGAGCTCATCGCCAAACCTTTCACTCTCGGGTGAGCGCCGTCAAACGTGCTCTTGGCCGAGCGCCGCGGACGAGCGATCAAAGTATTGACCGCGCCGCCAACCGATCCGAGGCTTTCCGCCCCGGCATGGCCAAGAAACCGCGCAAGGCGCCCCGCGCGCGACGGCTCAGTCCGAGCCTCGTGCACGGCGCCATGCTTCGTCGCGTGCTCCAGCGTACCGCGGTCGCCGGAATCGTGAAGATCCCCGCGGTCCCTGCGCTGGTCGACGAGTACCTGGCGATTTGCTCGGCGTTCTTTGCCGCCTCCGGCCGCGCCTTTTCTGCGGGCGAGCTCGAGGAAGCGCGTGCCACGCTCGCCCAAAAGCTCAACGAGGCGTTCGCGGGCTCACCGCGCTCCAAGATCGCCATCAAGTTTCAAGCGCTCGCCGCCCGGCCGCTCGCCTACGAAATCGTGAGCGAGGTCACGCCGCTCTCGGACGCCTACGAAAAGTGGATCGGCACGACGGACGCGCCGCTGTTCGGCGCGCATCCCGATGCGCGCGTCTGGGCGCTCGCTCGCGAGCTCGGTCCGCGCACGGAGAGCCCGGTGCTCGATCTCGGCGCGGGCACCGGCCGCAACGCGCTCGCCCTCGCGCGCGAGGGACACCCGGTGGACGCCGTCGAGATCACGCCGAAGTTCGCCGAGCTGATCGCGGCCGAGGCCCAAAAGCAGCGGCTCGACGTGCGCGTGGTGTGCCGTGACGTATTTCGCGATCGCTCCGAGCTCGACCGACCTTATCGCTTGCTGCTCGCCTCGGAAGTGGCGCCCGATTTCCGCGGCGTGGGCGAATTGCGCCAGCTGTTCGAGCTCGCTGCCGCGGTCTTGGCGGAGGGCGGCTATTTGGTCTTCAACATTCACCTGGCCGTGCAGGGCTACACACCCGAAAAGTCGGCGCGCGAGTTCAGCCAGCAATGCTACTCCGCGCTGTTCACGGCCAGTGAAGTCGTGGAGGGCGCGAGCTCCCTGCCCTTCGAGCTCGTGAGCAACGACTCGGTGTACGACTACGAACGCGCGCACTTGCCCGAAGGCGCGTGGCCGCCGACGCCCTGGTACGAAAACTGGATCCGCGGGCTCGACGTGTACGAGCTCGAGCAGCGCGAGTGCCCGGTCGAGCTGCGCTGGCTCGTGTTTCGGAAAACGGCGGCAAACGCCGGCGCGCGCGTCGACAGCCAAGCGCTGTTCGGACTCGCGCACGACCAAGACAAACGCGCGCGGCGCTTCGACTCGAGCGCGCTCCGACAGTCGCTCGTGCGCCGTCTGAAGGGGCGCGCGGCCGTCGCCGGCAGCATCACGCTACCGGCGGTGCCGGCGTTGCTCGATCCGTTTCTCGAGCTGTGCGTCGCGCCGTTTCGCGTGCTGGAGCGCGATTTTTCGGCGAGCGAGGTGGCGCAAGGGCGTCAGCATTTTCAGCAGGTGCTGAGCGAAGCGTTCGCCGCGTCGCCGCGCTCGAACGTGGTCGTCGAGTACGAGGCGCCGATGAGCGCTGACCTCAAGTACACCGTGACGGCCGATCCCGTCTCGCTCGCGAGCGCCTACGAGGAATGGTTCGAACGAGCGCCCGACCTGTTCGGTTCGCAGCCGGACGCGCGCGTGCTCTCGCTCGAGAGCGAGCTCGGGCCGCCGAGCGAGAACCGCGCGCTCGATCTGGGCGCCGGGCTCGGCCGCAACGCGCTCGAGCTCGCGCGGCGCGGACACGCCGTAGACGCCGTCGAGCTCACGCCGAAATTCGCGGAGCTCCTGGCCGGCGCCGCGGCGCAGGAAAAGCTCGACGTGCGCGTGCTCGAGCGCGATTTATTGCGCTGCGAGCGCGAGCTCCGACCCCCGTATCGCCTGGTGCTCGCGTCCGGCGTCACCGGAGATTTTCGCGACAGCTCCGCGCTGCGCGAACTCTTTGCGCTCGCTGCGCGCGTGCTCGCGCCGGGTGGCCTGCTGCTGCTGAGCGCGCACGTCGCCTTCGAAGGCTACACGCCGGAGCTCGCGGCGCGCGAGTGGGCGCAGCAAAATTCCGCGCTGTTCTTCACGCGTGACGAGCTCGCGAACGCGCTCGCCGGCCTGCCGTTCGAGCTCGCCGGAGATGACTCGGCGTTCGATTTCGAGCAAGGACATTTGCCCGAATCCGGCTGGCCTCCCACGCCCGAGTACCCGGAATGGGCGTCCGGCACGCACCTGTACGCGCTCGAGCGCGAGCACTCTCCGATCGAGCTCAGGTGGCTGCTATACCGAAGGTCGGTTTCATGACCCAACGCAAGCCCAAAAAAGATCGCGAGACCAATGCCGCGATCTTGCGCGCCGCCATGTTGCGCCGTCTGCCTCGGCAGTTGAGGGCGACCAGCGAGGTCGCCATCCCGGCCGTACCCGGCTTGCTCGACCACTACGTACAAATGTTCGGGACGCTCTTCGCCACCGTCGGGCGGCCCTTCTCGGCGGAGGAGCTCGCCCACATGCGCGGCTTGCTGGCGACGAAACTCGCCGAAGCCTACGCTATTTCCCCGTTTTCCAAGGTCGTCGTCAAATACCAAACCGATCCACTGCCCCAGACCTCGCTCACGTACTGGGTCTCGATCGCGGAGTCGTCGATCGCCGGTGAGTACGCGACCTGGGTGAACGCCAGAACGCCGCCGCTCTTCGGCTCGCGCCCCGACGCGAAGGTGATGGAGCTCGCGAGCTCGCTCGGCCCCCCGGAAGAAGTACCGGTGATCGATATCGGAGCGGGCACGGGCCGCAACACCATCCCGCTCGCGCAAGCGGGCTTCCCGACCGACGCGGTCGAGCTCGCGCCGTCGCTCGCCGCCATTTTGCGCGAGGAGCTCGCCCAACACGAGCTCACGAAAACTCAGGTCTTCGAGGGCAACATCCTCGACCCGAACCTCGCCCTACCGAGCGAGCACTATCGCCTGGTCGTGCTGGCTGAAGTCGTCGCGTCGCACTTCCGCGACGTCGCCGAGATTCGCGCGCTATTTCAAGCCGCGCAGAAACTGCTCAAGCCCGGCGGTCTGCTCGCGTTCAGCGCATTCCTCAGCAGCGACGGCTACAAGGCGGACGCTGCCGCGCGCGAGCTCTCGCAAGTCCTGTGGTGCTGCTTGTTCACGCGCCGGGAGTTGGCCGAGGCGGCGCTCGAGCTCCCGTTCGAGCGTGTCTCCGACGAATCCGTCGCGGAATACGAACGCGCGCGTGTACCCGATGCCGACTGGCCACCCACCGGCTGGTTCAGCGAGTGGGCGGGCGGCCAAGATCTGTTCGACCTGCCGGAAGGCAAGCCGCCGCTCGAGCTGAGGTGGCTCGTGTATCGGCGGACGTGACGTGCGTGATCAGCGTGCAAGCTTGTGCCCCCGCTGATCAGTGCAGCTACAGCGTTCCGGGTCCGCCCGCGCATCTCATCGTAACCGTGACCGGTTATCAAACCGTGCTCGTCGACTACACCCCCGAGCTTGACTCTTGCGGCAATCGCCTGAGTCAGAGCATGCAGATCAACCTCGCGCGGGCGAATGCGTCAACCTCACCGTCTCTGACTCGACTGACCGGGAACAGCTGCGGATAGCCGGCTCGCAGCGCTTGTCCTCGCTAGCAACGCGAGCGCGTTACTGGCAAACCCCCGCGGTGCACGTCATGCCCGTCGCGCAACGGTTGTCGCAAGCGCCACAGTTCGTCGCGCTCTTCATGGGGTTCACGCAGTTGGTGCCGCACAGCTTTTGAGGGGTCGGGCAAGCGTCGACGCAGGCGCTGGCCGCGCAGAGTTGACCCGCGGGACACGCGGTGCCGCACGCCCCGCAGTTCGCGTCGTCCGTGCTGGTGTCCACGCACTCGCCGTTGCAGAGCATCGCGTTGGCTTCGCCGCCGCAATTGGCGGTGCACACGCCGGCTTCACACAGCTGGCCGCTCGGGCAGATCGTGCCGCACGCGCCGCAGTTGGTCTCCGACGTTTGTACGTTCACGCAATTGCCGGGAGCGCACAGGGTTCCTCCGAGGCAGGTGGCGGTGCAGGCGCCGTTTTGGCAGGCCTGATCCACGGGACACGCCTTGTCGCAGCCGCCGCAGTTTTCGCGGTCGCTCTGCGTGTCGGTCAGCGCGAGCGCGCAGTCCGTGAAGGCGCCGTCCATGCCGGCGGTGAACGTCGCGATGTCCTGGCATTTGCCGAGCAAGCACGCTTGGCCACCCTTGCACGCCGTGCCGCACGCGCCGCAATTGAAGGCGTTGCTGCGCAAATCCACACAGCTCGAGCCGCACAGCGTTTGCGCGCCGCAGTCGTCGACGCATGTGCCTTGCACGCAGCGCTGCGTGTTCGAGCATACGGTGCCGCACGCGCCGCAGTTCTGGCGCGCGCCGCTGACGTTGACCGGGCGACCGTCGCAGTCCTTGATCACGCCGCCGGCGGTGAAGGCCTCACACTTGCCGTTCTCGCAAGTGGTCTCGACCGGGCACGCGTTGCCGGCCGCGCCGCAGTTCAGATCGTCGTTTGCGTAGGAGACGCAGTTACCCTCGACCATGGTGAGCCCGGCCGGACACGCGCTGACGCACGACAAGCCGTAGCAGACCTGGCCCGCGGCACAGGCGGTGTCGCAGCCGCCACAATGCGAGAATTGATCCTGATTGGCGCAGCGATCCGTGCAGAGCAGCTGAGTTTCGCCGCAGGCGGCCACGCACTTACCACCGACGCAGTCTTCCGTGGCCCCGCAGGCCGTGCCGCACGCTCCGCAGCTCGCGTCGGAGCTATTCAGATTGACGCAAATACCGCCGCAATTCGTCAGGCCCGGCGCGCAGGCCGTGCCGCACGTGCCGTTGAGGCACACTTCACCCTGGGCGCAAGCGTGAAAGCAATCGCCGCACGAACCGACGTTGCTGGTCGTGTCGACGCACGTGCGCGCGCATTGCTTGAAGCCGTCGGGACACGTCGTACCGCAAGCGCCGTTGTTGCACACTTGCGTCGCGCTACAAGCGACGTCGCAGGAACCGCAGTGGTTTGCGTTCGTCGAAAGATCTTCGCACTGCCCGCTGCAGTTGGCCGAGCTCGTGCAGATCTGCGTGCAGTTGCCGCCTGCGCAGCTCGTGCCGCCCGTGCAGACATTGCCGACCGTGCCGCAGTTGTTGGAGTCGGAGCTGAGCGTGACGCACGCCTCGACGGGACCCGCGTTGCCGTAGCTGACCGCGGGTACTTGGTTGCCGGGACAATCGGCGACGCACGCGCCGTTGGAGCAAACCTGGCCCATGGCGCAGGCGTGGCCGCACACGCCGCAGTTGTCCGCGGACGTTTGCACGTTCACGCACAGGCGGTTGCAATCGACTTGGCTCGTCGGACAACCCGCCGTGCACTCACCACCGACGCAAACCTGTCCGCCGGCGCACGCGGTCCCGCATGCACCGCAATGATCGGGATGACTGAGCAAGTCCGCGCAGCCCGCCCCACACAGCGTGCGTCCGTCCGCGCAGGTGTTCGAGGACGGAAAGTCCACGTACACCGGCAAAGGCGTCGACGCTGGACCGCCGGCCGCAGTCGAGCTCGTGCTCCCGCCGCACCCCACGAACGCGCTGCACGACAGCAAAATCAAGGCAAAAAGCTGACGACCCTTACTCATTCTTCAATACTCCGCGTTCGGCCAAAACCAGTGTGGAACTTCGGGACCCTCGGTTGCAGCCCTACATGCTGCCAAACCGCGGAACGTTAATGACCCGGGAAAAAAGCCCTGACGCGGCCCACAAAAGCCCCACTAATATGCGTGGATATTGGATGTGTCCTGGGCTGGGGGTCGCCCCGCGACACTCGCATGCGCCAGTAATGTTGCGGACCGAGCGCAGTCCAATGTCTCGCAGGCGAAGCCCGGAGCTTTAGCGCACCTCTGTCCGTGACACGCGGGACCCGCTATGCTGCGTGCGTGCGAAGCGTCGCTTTGTTCGTGCTGGGGACCAGTTTTGCGCTGATCGCGTGCGGCGGAAGCAGCAGCGGCGGCGGCTCACCGGGCAGCGGCGGCTCCGCCGCATCCGGGGGCTCGAGCGGCAGCGTGTCGAGCGGCGGCGCGTCGGGCGGCGTTACGGCGGGCAGCGGCGGCGCGTCGGGTAGCGGCGGTGTCTCGGGCAGCGGTGTTTCTGGTGGAGGCGGCGCGGGTGGCGTGATCACCACGAGTAACGGCGGCGCGTGCAGCGGCGTGAACCTGACGCACACGACCACGGTGTTGACCGCCCCAGCCACGGCCGATCTCGCGAGCCCCACGCTCAGCCCCGACGAGCTCGAAATGCTCTACGCGGTCGGCTTGCCGAGCGCCACGCCGCCTCAGGATACGTGGACCATTCATCGCGCAACGCGCGTCTCGCGCGCCACGGCGTTCGACACGGACATCGAGGTGCCGGAGCTCGACGCGGCGTGTCCGGGCAGCAATCGCCGTGATCCCACGCTCAGCAGCGACGGGCTCAGCGTGTACATCGTGTGCGAGGCCCCGGACGCCGACAACTTGCTCACCGGACCGCTGCGCCGCGCGACCCGCGCGAATCGCGATGCGCCCTGGGCGGTCGACGCCACGGATTTCGGAACCGTCGGTACGAGCCCTTCGATCACCGGCGATCAACTCACGCTCTGGACCAGCTCGATCGCCACGGGCCAAGCCGCGCCCTCGCTGTTTACGCGTGCGAGCATCGCCGCCCCCTTTACGAACTCGACCGCATCGATCAACGTCCCCCAAGCCAGCACGCCGGACATATCGGCCGACGGAACCCTGCTCTTCGGCGCGGACGCCTCGAAGCTGCTGCTCTCCAAACGCAACGCGAGCGGCAGCTTCGACGTCATCAATCCCGACCTGCTCGCGCGCGCGACGGTTCTGCCTGTCGGCTCCCCAACGCAGTCTGCCGATTGCGGCTCGCTCTATTTCATCGAAATCGACACGCTGCCGACCGCGGCGACCGTCTGGACGATCAGCGTCGCGACGCCTTGAGTGTGTTTTGTTGGTGAGGGCCTCGGGCTCCGTGGCAGATCGAGACGAAACACCCCAAGGCTCCCCGGAAATTTGTGAAATATGCTTGCTCGATGAAAAACCCACCGGACCCGCAACGCGGCGGCCCCGATTCGAAGCTCAATTGCATGTAACGCGTGTTACAAGCAATTGGTCCGAGAGGGTCCTTGCTCCACTGCTCTTCATCCCTCGGATCTCCTTTGCTCTGCCCGACCTCCCGCCGCGCCCAAACTCTAATCACTTGGCCGCGTCGTACGTCGCGGTCAGCAGCAGCGCCGGGAGGAAGACGGTCACATCCGTGCCTGTCTGCTCGGTGATCGTGTAGTCGGCGAAGCTCGCGCGCAGGACGCCGCCCAGACGAAAGTGCGAGCCCACATCGAAATCGTAGCCGACGCCGCCACCGAACAGGAAAACCGTGGGATCGGAGCTGCGCGACGTGGCGGCGTGCTCGGTGAGCACGCTAAAGCCGACGTAGAGCGGAAAGTGTAACCCTGGTGTCGAGGGCACGGAGAGGTCTTGGAAAAAGACCAAGCTGTCGGTCGAGACCGTCGTGTTGCCGAGATCCGGTTCATTGCCGTTCAGCAGATCGTCTTTGGAAGACAGAGCGAAGATCTGCTCGTGGATGTAGCCGCCACCGACGGCGACTACACTGCCGATGCGACCGCCGAGGAATAGCTGCACGGCCGTGGCGCCGCCCGAAAAGTGGCGTTCGTCTACGGTGGCCGAATTGTGAGCGCGGAAGAGCCCGGGCCCGATCGAGAGCGACATGTAGAACTTGGAGTGTCGCTTTTGCGGCGCAGCGTCGCCGGCTGTGGGCGGAGGCGGATAATAGTAGGGGTAAGGCGCGTAGTAGTAACCCGGTGGCGGCGGCCCGCCGGGTGCGGCTCCCGCGGGCGCCGGTGGCGCGGGGGGCATTGCACCCGGCGAAGGCGCCGGCGGCGCACTGGACTCTGCGGCGGGCGGTGCGGTGGGCGTCGCTGCATCGCCGTTCGCGGCGGGCGTCGTTGTTGTCGCCGTCGCGCTGACCGGCGGAAACGCCGACACCGGCGGCGACGGCGCGCCCGCGCGTGGATCCGCATTATTTTTCGGCGTTTGCGCGGACGCAAGAGCCGCGCACGCGAGCGTCCAGGCGAACGCCGCAAACTGAGCTTGCTGTCTCACTCGCGTTTACTCCAGCGGCGCAAACGGCCGAGCGCAATGGCGAGCAAGGCCGTGAACCAAGCCCCGCGCGTGGGCATCGAGCGACCGAGCGCGCCGCTCTCGAACACGACTTGCGGGCAACTCGCCGGACGGTTGACGATCTTGAGCGCGAGCAGCTGGTTCGAGACCGGCGCCTGCGAGGGTCCCGGCTTCACCACGCAGTCCACGCTCAACGCCTCGCGCGGCAGATCGAGCTCGAGCCGGGAGAGCCAGACATTGGCCGGGTGCTGTCCGATCATGGCGGCGCCGATGTCGTCGTAGCTGCTGCAGTCGAACGCGCTCGCGGGCGCCTCCACCTGGCTCGTGCCGGAGAGCGCGCTGGTGACGCTCGCGCAATTATTGCCCACGCTGTCGTCGGCGCTCGCCTGCGCAAAGTACAGATCGGCCAAGTTGGTGCTGGTGGCGAAGTTAACCGAGTAATAGACGGGAACGGCGTTCGGCGCGCTGTACGTCTTGTTGAACGCACCGCGATCCGAAAATGCCGTCAGGTAGCTGGCGCCGAAATTCAAGGCGAGCGCCTGCATGCGCAAGGTCGAGTAGTTCGAGGCCGACGTGTTGAAATCCCAGGCGAGCGAGCTCTGGTCGACGAACACCTCGCCCAGATCCGGCAGCGAATAGCGCGCCTCGCCGATCGTGTAGAGCACGATGTCGACGTGCGCGCCGACGCCGGCTGCCACCATGCGCAGCGGCAAGGGGCCTTCCGGCCCGGGCGTGACGACGCGCACCGGCTTCATCTGATTCACGCCTTGGCCGGGCATCAAGCGCAGCGCGATGAAGTCGAAGCCCTCCGTCACGTACGACGCGATCGTGGGCGCGATGTCCGGCGGCACGAGGTAGCCGTGATCCGTGAGCCACACCGTGAGCGCGTCCCCGTTGGTCGATTGCAGCGTGACCGTGTCGTATGGGCCGATCGTGGCTTGGTGCAGGACCGTGACCCCGTTGTTGCTGTTGTTTGCCTCTCCGGGCGCGGCCGACGTTGCCTTGGCGTCCTGCGAGCTGCCGCCCGCAATGCAATCACAGCCGCTCTGTGTGTTCGAGTTCGCGCACTGGAG
>DASXKQ010000341.1:0-6488 GCA_036496745.1 Polyangiaceae bacterium | reverse complement strand
CGTGCAACCGTTCACGATCGTCGGTCCGCTGTCGGTGCCCGCGTCGCCGCTCGTGCTGCCGGCGGCGCCGCCCGTGCCCGTCGCGCCACCCGCATCGCTCGGACTGCCTCCAGCATCGTTCGTGCCCGCGCCTCCCGCAGTCCCCGCGCTCGAGTCACCCGCAACGCCCGCCGCGGCTCCGGCGCTGTCGGCAGCACGCGTCCCATCCGAAGTGCTGCAACCGCCGAGCAACGGAAGCAAACTCGCGAGCGCGCAGAGCTCGCCGAAACGAATCGCCAAAAGCTTTCGCATGCCGCGCATTGTACCCAGAAATTGTCTGGGAGCTCGCGCTTCAACGCAGTCCGAAAATGCGAAGACCCGTTTGACGTGTGTCACTACCTAGGGTAGCCTGACACCCATGGTCAAGACGCAGGTGTATTTGCCCAAGGAGGAGCTGGCTGCCCTGCATCGCGTCGCGAAGACACGGCGCCGACCGGTGGCGGAACTGGTTCGAGCGGCCATACGCGATACCTATTTGCGAACACCCGTCGTGGGCCCTGTCGCGCTGTGGGACGGCCCTTTCCTGGGCTCGTCGGCGGACCACGACAGCGCCTTCGATGAACCATGATCCGCGGGGGGGATCGGGTATTCATCGACACGGGCGCGTGGATCGCGCTGGCCGCGGTGCGCGACGCGATGCACCTGCGTGCACGCGAAACCTGGACGTCGCTGCTCGACGCGGGCGCCCGTCCGATCGTGTCCACGCCGGTGCTGCTCGAAACCTTCAGCTATCTGCAGCGTAAGATTGCGCATGAGGTGGCGCTCGCCTGGTGGACTAGCCTCGATCAAGTCCCCTTCCTCGAGCGCTTGGAGTGCACGAACGTCGAGCTCAAGGCGGCCATGCGCTACTTCGCGCGGCGCGAGCTTCACAAGCTCAGCTTGGTCGACGCGACGAGTTTCGTCTTGATGAAAAAGCACAAAGTCCGTATCGCGTTCACGTTCGACACTCACTTCGCGGCCGCCGGATTTCGGCTAGCTTGACATAGTCATGCTGCGAGCGTGCGCTTTTGCAATCGCCTGCACGCTCACGGCACGTGCACGCGCCGAAAACGGATCGTTACCCTTCCAGGTCCACGCTGCCGGCAGCGCGGAGTGCGACGCCGGCCCGAGCTTTGCGGCGCGCCTGGAGCAACGTTCTCGACGCTTGCGACCCGCGCTGGCGAACGAGCCCGCCATCGATTTCTCGCTGGAGCTCGGCGGCACGGGCCGCGCGCTCCACGGCCGATTGCGTGTGCGCGAGCGGGACGGGAACGAGACCGAGCGCGTCGTCACCGGCGCCAGTTGCGACGAGGTGCTCTCGGCGCTCGCGTTGATCGCGGCGGTGCTCGTCGATCCGAACGCGCTCGGCGAGCGCGCGCCAGCTCGACCCACGGCGCAACCCGGCCCCACGATCGCGCGCGACGAGCCGCCGGCAAGGGCCGCCTCCAAGCGCTCCTGGGGATTCGGCGCGGGCGTCGGCGCGGGTGTCGAGGGAGCAATCGCTCCGGATCTGACCTTCACGAGCTCGGCGCAGATCGAAGCAGCGCTCGGCGGTGACGGCATATTGAGCCCGCGTGTCGCGCTCGCCGTCCACCAGTCCTTTCCGGACACGGTAACGACGCCCGCGGGCCTCGCTCACTTCCGCTGGACGGCGCTACGCGTGAGCGGCTGTCCGGTGCGCTATCCAAGCTCGGGGCCGTGGGCGCTCCGGCCTTGCCTGCAGTTCGACGCAGGCAGGCTCGAAGTGGCGGGTGATCGGACTTATTTGCAGGACACGGCGCGCGTCACGTGGCTCGCGCTCGGCGGCGTGGCGCACGCCGAACTCCGGCCGATTCCGTCGCTCTTGTTCGGCCTCGACGCTGGATTCGTCGCGCCCTTCGTGCGCGATACCTTTTTTTTCGCGCCCGGCGGCGGGGCTGAGACCCTGAACGTGCCGAAAATCGGCCTAACTCTGCGGCTTGGCTTCGCCGCATATTTCGAGTGATCATTTCCGGGGCGCGCACACAATTCGGAGGGAAGCCCGGCGTGTCTCCGATCCTGACCTCTTTGTCCACTGAACGGCTGGCACTCGAACCCGAGCTGCAACGCGAACGTTCGCCCGCAAGCGAGCCTCCAATCGCAAACCCAGCTTCCCCAACGCGTGATCAGCGACTGGCCGCGCTCGTGCACGCCGAGTTCGACAATGTCTGGCGAGCGCTGCGGCGGCTCGGCGTACCCGAAGCCGGCACGGACGACGCGAGCCAGGAGGTATTCATCGTCGCTGCGCGCAAGCTCAGCACGATCGAGCGCGGGCGCGAGCGCCAGTACTTGTATGGAATCGCCGTGCGCGTGGCCGCCAATGCGCGGCGCGCGCACGCCGCGCACCGGGAGCAATTCGACGAGCACGCGCTGCTCACGGAGCCCTCTTCCTTGCCGGCCAGCGACGCGCTGCTCGAGGAAAAGCAGGCGCGCCTGCTGCTCGACCGCGTCCTAGACGCCCTACCGCACGATCTGCGAACCGCTTTCGTGCTGTTCGAGATCGAGGGCTTCTCGCTCCGCGAGCTGAGCGAGCTCTTGGACGTTCCTCTGGGCACCGTGTCGTCGCGCTTGCGCCGCGCGCGCGAAGCCTTTCGCCACGCCGCAGAGCGCGTGAAGCGCGCCTGGTATCATTCCGGAGAGTCAACATGACTGAGCTCGAGCCGCTGATCGAGGGCTGTGACGAATTCGAGCGCGCGCTCTTGCGTTCCACACAGCGAGACGTGCCGCCGCCCGGCGGTTTGCCGAAGACACTGAGCGCGCTCGGCCTCGGCGCGGGCGCCTTCGCGACCGCGACCCAAGCTGGAGCAGCATCGGCTGCCGCGCTCAGCGCGGGCTCGCTCAGCGTTTGGACCGTATTGAAGGCGGTGGCCGTGGGCGCGCTGGCAGGCACGGTCGTCAGCGTCGCGGCAGGGGGTCTCACCCGTGAGCCGCCGCGCGTGCAGTCTGGCGCGCCGATGCTCAGCGTGGCGCGGCAGGCGGCAACGGCGGCGCTCGTGCCAGCGCGCACGGTTACGGCAACGCCGGACGCAACTCCCGAAGCGATTCCAGAAGCGATCCCGGCAAACGAAACCGCGGCTTTGGCGAATGCGAACGGCGCGGCCTCGACGCAGCACGCGCAACTGCAACCTGACGCGCAGCCGGCCGCGCCGCTCAAGGACGACGTAGCACCCGCGCTGCCGACGGCCTTGCCGAGCTCGACACCGGTTGCTGCCTTCGCGCTCGCGCCCAGCACGGAACCGGCGCCGGATGCGCCGTCCGTCGCGTCAATCGCCGAAGAAGTGAAGACTATCGATCGCGCGCGACAGGCGCTCGCGGCCGGCCGAGCCAGCGATGCCCTGAGCCAAGCCAACACGTACATCGCGCGCTGGCCGAGCGGCGCGCTGGCGATCGAAGCCCAGATTTTGCGCGTCGAAGCCGAACTCGCCACGGGAGACCGCGCTTCCGCGGAGCGCGACGCGCGCGCGCTGATCGCGGCGCATCCGGGCAGCCGCTACGCCTCGCGTGTCGGCGCGCTATTTTCCCCTCCGCTTTCGGAGTGATCAAAACGCGCGCCTTCGCACAACTTCGAGTCATGCTAAGCCGCATCGTTCGTCACTCGCTCTGGCTCGTGCCCGTTTCGCTGAGCGCAACGCTCGCGTGTGGCGGCCGCTCCCATCGCATCGGCGGCGAGTTTCCGAGCGACCCGGGTAGCGCTGGCAACGGCGGCTCCGGCGTGACTGGCGCCGCGGGCGCGTCGACGGGCGGCGGCTCGGGCACCGGCGGCTGCCGGTGCGACGGTTCACGCCCGGAGCCCACCTGCAGTTGCCCAGCCCACACAGGCGGCAGCGGCGGCGCATCCGGTGCGAGCGCAGCGGGGGGCACGGGGGCCTCGGCGGGTACGAGCGGCGCAGCGGGCACGAGTGCGTCGGGGGGAGCGAGCGGCGAAGCGGATGCCGGCGGCACGTCAGGTACAAGTGGCTCGGCGGGTGCAAGCGGCTCGGCAGGCATGGGCGGCGCGCCCTGTACCGTGCACGTGCCCGGGGACTTCGCCACGATCGACGAGGCCGTAAACGCTGCCACGGTACCCGGCGTCGTGTGCGTCGATCCGGGTGCGTACGCGGGCCCGACCCTGCGCGCGGGCGTCAGCATCCGCGGCACGGGACCGGGTGTCGTGCTTTGCACGGAAACCAACGCGTTGCTCGCGACTTCGGATGCTCCCACCAACATCGAAAATCTGGATCTGCCCTTCAGCTTCCAGATCGTCGAATTTTCTCAAGTGTCGCTGCGCGACCTGCGCGTCGGCGACGCCTCCGACGCCGACGCGTGCAAGGGTTTTCCGCCCGCCACGCCGGCGGGCGTGAACCTCAAGTCGGGACAAGCCAGCGACGTGACGATCAGCGTCGAGAACCTCACATTTGCGTCCTCTCAAGGGATCGGCATCGGGCTCACACTGCCCATCTCGACCGTGCACGATCAAGTCAGCGTGACGCGCTCTCGCTGCGTCAATGCGTTTCAGTGCTTCGACCTCGTGCACCTTTCGGTGGACACGAGTCCGAATACGCCGACGCCGAACGCGAGCCGCTTCGACGTGGACATCTCGAACAACGTGATGCAGCACACCGTGCTCGAGGGCATCGAGTTCGCGGCGTCTGACTTACCTGACGAGGTACTCGCGAATTCGACGCTGCTGATCCGCAACAACACCATCCTCTCCGACGGCGACAACAACTACGGCATCGTCTTTTGGAACATGCAAATCCCGGCGACGATCGTGGCCAATAACGTCGTCTCGTACATGGGCAACCCCGTGTGGGTCGGCAACGTCACACCGACACTCGTCAGCAATGCCCTGAGCCAAACAGCCGACTCCAAAGCCTGGTTCCAAGACTTCGACCACGGTGACTATCGCCCCGCCGCCGGCTCCCCCTTGATCGGCGCGGCCGACCCGAGCTACGCGCCCGACGTCGACGTCGACGGCAGTCCGCGCAGTGCGCCCTCCGACATCGGCGCGTATCAGCATTGAATTGTTTGCTAGCCCGGCGCGGGCCAAAACAGCTCTTCCACAGCCGCGGGCTTCTCGATCAGCTTGAGCGCGAGCAGCTCGGATGCGAGCGCCGCCCAGCGCGCGCGGGTCATCGCCCCGATACCGAGGCGCGCCGCATCGTCACCGGCGATCAGCTCCTTCTCGGCGGCTGCAGCGGCGGCGAGCGAACTCGGATCGAGCGCCGGATTCAGCCGGTGCAAGAGCTCGTTCGTTGCTTGGGGAGCGGCGAGGTAGCTTTGCCAGCCGTCGCGCGACGCGGCCACGAACGACTTTACTAATTCGGGATTTTTGTCGATCAGCTCGCGGCGCGTGATGACCACGGTCACGTACGGATTGAAGCCGCTGTCCGCGATCATAAAAACCTGCGGATCGCCGCCTTGTTTTTTGGCTGCGATGGGCTCGCTCGTCACGTAGCATTGCTGCCCGAAATTCGGATCCGCCAGAAAGTGCGCGACCCCGCCGTCGTACGGCACCACTTTCACGCCGGACCAACTGAACTTCGCTTTCAAAAAGCTGGCGTACGCCAGGCCCGTCTCGAGCGCGAGCGTGCCCGAGCGGAAGGCGTCTTCGAGCGTCGCGAGCTTGCGCGATGCATGGACCATGATACCTTGCGGCGACTTCTGAAACGTCGCGAACACGGCCACCACGTCCGCGCCGTGAGCGCGCGCGCCGATCAAAGCATCCGCGCCTACCGTACCGAAATCCACGCGACCGGTCGCCACCTCTTGCACCACCGGCGCGCCTGCGCCGCCGCCCTGCACGTCGAGCTCGATGCCGCGTCGCTTGTAAGCGCCGGTCTCACGCCCGGCGTAGAAACCGCCGAATTCCGGCTCAGGCACCCAATCGAGCGCGAGCGTGACGTGATGCGGACCCGGAGCCTGCGATTGGCTCGCTTCGGGCGCGTCCTTCTTGCCGTGACAGGCGACGAGCAGCGCGACGAACGCAACGCACAAGCAGCTCTTTTTCACGGCGCCCTTCTAGCACTACTGATTGAGATTTGAGATTGTGAATGCGCTTCGAGGTCTTGCGATCGAGGCGACTTGTGTGCGAAGCCGGCGCTGGTCTCGCCAGCTTGTGTGTTCTTGGGTCTCGCTGGAGCAGTAGTTCCAGCATCAAACGGCGCGCAAGCGCCGCAAGAGCCAATTGCCGATCAGCGTCACGAGCGCAAACAGGAGCAGGCCGAGCAGCGCCGCCAAGAGCACTGCGCCGAACATCAGATCCGTCCGCAGCTGGCGATAGGCAGCGAGCACGGTGATGCCGAGGCCGGCCCGGCCCTCCGCGAAACCGGCCACGAACTCACCGACGATCGCGCCGATCACCGACAAACCGGCTGCCACCTTCCAACCCGTGGCCATGCTCGGAATCGCGCTCGGCAGCCTGAGCTTGAGCACGCTGTCTGCGCGCCGCGCGCCGTACAGCTTGAATAGAT
>DASXKQ010000340.1:0-13043 GCA_036496745.1 Polyangiaceae bacterium | reverse complement strand
GGCCGCGCGCCGCCAATTCGAAAGCGCGCTGCGCCGCCTGCGCGCCAAGGACGACTGGAGAACACGAGCATGACGCGCGATCTGAGCGACGAAACGCGGGCGCTGATTCGGAACGCGCTCGCCGCGGAGGTGCCGCCCACGCACGAACACCGCAGTCGTTTACGACGCGGGGTGATTGCGCGTGCCGCGGCGGCTGGCGGCGTTGCGCTCTTGCTCGGGTCGAGCGTGGCCAAGGCGGGCGGCAAATCGCTGCTGCTCACGGCGCTCGGTAGCGCGGGAGTGGGCGTGGGCGCAGGGCTCGTGTTCGCCGGCGCGGCGCACTTTGCTTTCGACGCACCGTCCGCGCCGGAGGCCGCGCAATCGGCGCAGGTTGCGCGCGTCGCGGCGTCACGCGCGGCGCCGGCACGCGCGATGCCCGTCTCCAGCGAGCCGGCGAGCGTCGACGAAGCGCGTCCCGAGCCAGCCGATGTCGGCGAGGTCGGAGAACCGGCGCCCGCGCTGGCTGCGGCGCCGCGCGCCGTGGGCGAGGGGCGCGCCGCGCCGGTCGCGAGCGCGGGCTCGGCGTTGCGCGCCGAACTCGATCTGATGACCGAGGTGCAAAGTGCGTTGCGTGACGGACAGGGCGCGCGCTCTCTCGATCTGCTCGCGCGCTACGACGCGCGCTTCCCGCACGGCGCGCTCACGAACGAGCGCTTGGCGGCGGAGGTGTTCGCCGCGTGCCAAACCGGGGATCAACCGCGAGCCCAGCGCGTCGCGGCGAACTTTTTGCAAACGGACGCTAGCTCCGCGCTCGCCGCGCGCGTTCGGAATTCGTGCGCGCGCGGCTCCGCTGAGAACGGTCGATGATTTTGCATCACGCACGCGGCGCCCTCCTGCCACTCACTAGGGCGGGAAAAAGGGAGAACCAAAAAAATGATTTCACGTAGCGTCCTTTCGACTCCGGTACTGGCGTGCATGATGCTTTCGTTCGTCGGAGCGAAGGGTTGCTTCGGCGGGGACGTGGATATGGGTGGAGGCGCGGGCGGCAGCATGGCCACGGGTGGCCTAGCTGGCACGACGGCCACGGGCGGCAGCGGCAACGCGCTGGCCACGGGTGGGGCAATTGCCGCTGGCGGTTCGACGGCTACGGGTGGGAGCAGTGGATACGCGGGCAGCATATCCGCGACGGGTGGCGGTATGGCAACGGGTGCTACGGGAGGGAAGGAGGGCGCCGCGGGCGGTTCGCCCACGGAAGTGGATCTGCCGATCGTCGTCGACACGACGGGCTTCGTTGCTGGACCGCTCGGAGTGACAGGCCCTTGGTACGGCTTCAGCGACGGTTGGGGTGAGGACGGCGTCGCGGCCAACGGCGACTGCGAGAAGGCGGGACACGCGGCGAGTGAATGCGCGTCCATTCAAACACCGCCATACGGCTCCTTCCCCAACGTGGGCGGCGTGATGTGCACGCAAGGTACGACCGAGCAGGTGCTCGACATCACGGGTCAAACAGGCTGCCCAAGCACGACCGCATCCTGCGATTTCGCGAACATGTGGGGAGCCGGCATCGGTTTCGATCTCGCGGACACGGGGACGGCGCCACGCGGGCCCTTCAACGCGAGCGCTGTGGGCATCGTCGGCTTTGCTTTCGACATCGATCAGGTGCCCGCCTCGGGGATTCGGCTGATGGTTTCAATGCCGACCACCGAGAGCGTGGCGCACGTGTATCAGCCTGAGAGCGGAAGTGGCACGAGTCCGCTCGTGGCCGGCCACAACAAGGTGATGTTTGCCACGGATCTCGCGCAACCGTCCTACGTTCCGCAGGCTCAGGTCGTCCCATTCGATCCGACGCAGGTGGTTGCCATCCAGTTCCAGATGCTGAGTCGGACGGACGGCGTCTCGAACTACGCATTTTGCATCAGCAACTTCTCGTTCATCACCGAGCAGACCGCCGTTTCCACGTGTCCCAACGGTGCGCCGCTCGAAACGGGCTATCAATACGCGACCGATCGGCAATGCGTGCTGTCGACCGCGAGCAAGCTGGGTTGTCGGCCGCCCACCGCGGACGCGCCCACGATTCCGGCGCAGCCGGCCATCCCGGACTTCCCGTGCGCTCGCCGGATCTCGGACGGCGCGCTGTTCGTCGCGCTCGACAACGCGAGCGGGCCTTTCGAGATCCAGCAGCCGACACAGAGCAGTTGGGCGCACCTGTCGCCCACTGAATGGGCGGACTGCACGGCCGACGAGGCGTCGCTCGTCTCGAGCTCCAGCGTTTGCCCGGTGAACGCGTTTTGAGCGGGCGCGGGCGCGCGGCCTGAATGCAACGCGCGCCCGCTTCGTCCATCTCTGGATTGGAACGCGACGCCACTCCGGTAGCCGACAAAAGTCGGCTCATTGTCACGGCTTACTCACGCGCTGTCGAGAAGCGTCCCTTTTCGCCACGGCGATCGCGAGTTGACAGCGCCGGGGCGTCATGGCCGAGATGGACCATGCGCTTCTTTGGCTGTGGCTTGGCGGGGTTGGCTGCGCTTGGGCTCGTTGCGTGTTCCGGTCCTGCGACACTACCGGATGGCACGCAGGCCGCCGTGCGAAATCCGATCTACGGCGGTACGCTGGATACGACGGACAACGCCATCGGCGCGCTGCTCACGTTCACGAATGCGGGTACGACCGAGTGTTCAGGCACCGTGATCGCGAGCAAGGGCCGCACGGGTTTCTACCTGACGGCCGCGCATTGCGTCGTGCAGTTCGACGCGCAAAACAGCGCACCAGTCGTGCCCATCATGATGAGTGATCCGACGACCATGGAGCTTCGCATGGGCTCGGACTACTCCGCGCCGACCGCCAGCTACGGCATCATCGACGCGACGATCCCCCCTCAGTACAACGGTAGCGTGATCACTGACTACGACGTGGCCGTCGTGCGCTTCGCGGGCATCACGCCCTCGGTGCCCATCATCAGCGTGATGAGCGCTGCTCAAGATAGCGCGGTGAAGTTTGGTGCGGGCTCGAGCGTCAAGGTCATCGGCTACGGCATGACCGACACGAACATGGACAACACGCTGCGGAACACCGTGTCGAAGACCGTCGCGAGCACCAAGAGCCAAGACGTCGTTTACGACCAGAGCAACGGTCAGGGTCTATGCGAAGGGGACTCGGGCGGCCCGGCGCTCTTCGACGACAGCGGCACGCTGCTCGTGGCCGCGGTCAATTCCTGGGTGCAGGGCGTGCAAGGCGCTGATCCGTGCCTGGATCAGGGCGCCAGTGTGCGCGCCTCCTTCCATGAGAACTTCATCGCGACCGTTTTCAACAACGCGCCCACCCAGCTGAGCTGTCAGGACTGCGAGCTCGCTTCGATCGGCACCGGCAACGCGTGCGTGACTCTGGCCACGGAGTGTGCCGACGCCAGCACGCAGTGCGGCATGTTCGCGGCTTGCTTCAACAGCTGCACGGGTACGGCGCAGTCGTGTCTCAGCAGCTGCGGTGTCGGTCGCGCTGCCGGACTCGCGCGTTACAATCAGTACATCTCGTGCGTGTGCAACGACTGCTCGGTGGAGTGCCAGGCGGCGCCCGTTTGCGCCAGCGCTGCAGGCGGAGCCGGCGGCACGAGCGGTGGCGGCGCAGGTAGCGGCGGCACGGCAGGTGCGGCCGGTGGCGCGGCAGGTAGCGGCACGTCCGGCGCGAGCGGCAACGGCACGTCCGGCACGAGCGCGAGCGGCGCGAGCAGCGGTGGTGCGAGCGGTGACGGCGCAGGCGCAGGCACCGGCGTGAGCGGCAGTGTTGCAACGGGCGGAAGCGGCGCGATCGCCGGCTTTGCCGGATCGCTCATCGGCGGTCAGTCTGCTGGCGGCGCGAGTGGCGCGGCGAGTACGGGTGGTGCAGACCTCGCGGAACCGACTGCCGCGTCTCGTAGCAACGTGAGCTGCAAGTGTTCCGCTCCGGGTGCGAGCGTGGGCCTCGACGCGCGCGCGAGCTTCGGCCTGCTCGGTCTCGGCCTGGTGCTGGCCCGTCGGCGCTCCGCTCGACGGAGCGCGTGAACGTACGCGGCGCGTGGCGCGTCGGTTTCCGTTCCTTCACGGATCCGTCACCGTCGCGCGAATTGAGCATTTTCGACGAGCAAACGCGGCTCGGGAATAGCCGCGTAGACCGCTGCGTTTCGCTCTTATTGCAGCAACTCATCAGGCGTCGCTGTAAAGATTTGCGTTTGCGTGCCGTTGACAGCGGGGCCCTCGATGTCCAGCTTCACTCCCGTCCAGATGACCAGCGCATTAGTCCACTTCGAACAGGTGGGGTCTCAGCTGACCGCGGTGGAGATCACGCGCGATCGTCGCTCACCGGTGATCGGCGCCTTGCATCGCGCGCTCTTTGCGCTCGGCTTGGTCGTCTCATCCTATCAAGCGCGGCCCAGCGCGGAGCGCTTGGTGGAGCGGATCGTGATCGAGCGGCTGGACGGCGGCAGCATCGACGGCAAATTGAGCGCCGCCACCAAGGCTGCCATTTTACCGATCGCGCTCGGCGCCTGACGGTTGACGCTCGAGCGGCGCGGCACCCGCGACCAGAGCGGGCGCGTCTTGCGGGGGCGGCGGGAGCGGCGGGAGCGGATGATCGTGCATATTTACACTCCCGGGGAGCTGGGCGTTGGCAATATCTCAACCTCAAAGACCACGGGGCGCCGGGGCAAAGCCCCGCTAGACGGCATTTCAGTTTCGGCTCAGCGGATCTCGGAGCGGAACGAAGGCCTGAGCCAACGTGAGCCCGGCGAAACCGGCGCATGCTTTCCTGCAGGTTGGAGAGATCGCATGGTGTCTTCCGGTCAGAACTTCGTGAGAAATGTGATGGCGATATGAAAAGGACCTCCCCAATAACAAAACCCAAAAGCTAGAGTGCATGCCAGCTATGGCATGCGCGCTAGCGCGTAAGCACCAGCACGGTATAGCGGCCGGCAGTAAACTTTTCGAGGTTCGGCAGGAACTCGGTTTCGGCGTGCGTGATGCTCGCCTCCCGCGTCGCGAGATCTTCTTTCGAACGCCACGGATCGTAGATGTACGCGACGCGATGCGCCGCGCCGACCAGCTGACGGTACGGCGGATAGCGATCGAGGTTCGCGTGCCAGGGCGCGATCACGACCTCTTCGTCGTACAAGAACGTGAGCCGGTACGCGACCCAGTAGTCCGCGAGACCGCGCTCGAGATCTCGGGCGCGCAGCGCGGCGCGCAGCGCCGTTTCGTCGCTCGTGCGTGGGTCGTGGCGCACCGGCCAAATGCCCGCGAGGTCCGCGCCGTGCGCGAGCCAACCGGCGACCATGCTCGATAGGAGCCAGGGCGTGAGCGCGAGCGCGAAGCGCTTGCTACCGAGCGCATCGAGTGCTGGGCCGAGCGCGAACGGCGCAGTGAGCACGATGGCGACCAGGTAGCGAGCCGACAACCGATCCATCACCATGACGGAGAGCGCGAAGGCCACCAGCGTGACGGGTAGCGTCGTCGCGCCGAGGGCCGCCAAACGTCGTCGCTCGAAGGGCAAGCGCGCTAGCGCCACGCTCACTCCGCCCCAAACGATGCCGCCGAGCAGCGTGGCCGCGCCCACCAACTGAAGCCAATGAAACCAGGTGGGTGGCTGCCAGGTGTGAAGCCCTGTCTCATTGGAGAAGTAGACGGAGACAGCCAGCAGGTACGGCAAGCAGACATGCCAGAGCAAATCCAAGTTGTGCGAGAGCATGCCGGAGGTCAGTCCAAAAACGCCGTGCGAGGCCTGCGGACTCTGTCTAAGTAGCCAGGCGGGAAAGATTCCGAGCAGACCGCCCGCGAAGCCGCTCGCCGCGCGTGCGAGCCGCAGCGGCGGGTCTCCCTGCCAGGCGGAGAGCGCGAGGAACACGGCAAGACCGGGCAAGAACACCAGCGCGTAGGGATCGCCGAGGCAGGCGAGTCCAGCGACGGCGCCGCCGAGCGCGAGCGCGCGCGCGGGGCGGCGTGCGGCCGGCGCGCCGTCGATCAACCAGATCGCAAAAAACACCAGCGTGAGCGCAGCCTGACGCGGCGGGCTGAACATGTAGATGTGAAGCGGCCCGGTCACCACACAGAGCGGCAGCACGAGCAGCGCGGCTTGCCAGCGCGTGTAGCGCCGCACGAGCGTGAGGTATGCGCACAGCACGAGCAGCAAGTGCCCGCCGAACGTGGACAAGGTGAGCGCGAGCGGACCTTTGCCGAGCAGCAGGAAATACAGCGCCGCGACCACGGAATCGAGCGAGGTCTGGTAGCCGCTGCCCCACAAGAACCAGGACCACTCGCCGTGGAACAGATGGCGCGCCTGCAGTCCGACAATCGCGGCATCCGAGTGCAGCTCGTGCGCGTTGATCAGCTCGGGCCAAGCGTGCGCGGTAGCGAGCGCGAAGCAGGCGAGCGGCGGGCTGATGCGCGAGAAGAGCGACTCGGTAAAACGCGATGAACGCTCGTCAGCCGGCATGCCGTCAGCTTTGCGGAGGCGACTGCTCGAGGCGCACGAGGCGCGTATTGGATTCAGCGCGAAATTCGCCGAGTTCGCGCAGAATGGATTCGATGTTCACCTCGTTCTTCAGGTTCACGTTGTAGTCGGTTTCGGCGCGCGCTCGGTCCTTCAGCGACTGTCGGTTTTGACTCATCACGATCAACGGGCCTTGCAAGGAGACCAAGACCGCCAACAGCAGATTGAAGAACACGAACGGGTAGGGATCGAAGGCGTGGTTGAAGAGCTGCAAATTCAATACCATCCACAGCACGGTCAACCCGAGCAGCGCGCCGATGAACGCCCAGCTGCCGTTGAGCTCGGCGACGCGGTCGGCCAGCTTTTCGCTCCAGCTCAGGTTTTTCTCGATCTCTTCCACCGCGTTCTTGGCGGCGCGCTCGGAGAGCATCGCGTTGGTCTCGCGCAAGCGCGCGGACATCGTCTCTAGAATGACCATCGCGGTGCGCGGGCGCTCTGCCAGATAGTTGGACAGCGTTTCTCGAGTGAGGACCAAGAGCGTCGCTTCGGTGGTCGCGAGCGCGCTCGCCGAGCGCGGCTTGTCGTCGAACAGCGCAAGCTCTCCGAAGTACTCGCCGCGCGCGATGTCTTTCAAGGAGACGCGGCGCGACGCTTCGCCGGGCAGGAAGATGTTGACGTGGCCGTTGGCAACGATGAACATTTCGGTGCCCCGATCGCCCTGGTTGATCACGATTTGACCTGCGGCGAACGTGCGCTCCTGAACCGATCTCGCGAGCGCGCTCAGGTCGTCCTCGCTCAGACCTTGGAACATCGGAATCTCGCGCAGGAGCTCGGGATAGTTCATGTCAACCGTTGCTAGCACCCCTGATCCGCTCGCTGGTAGCCGGCATCGTAAAGCAGCGTGACTTACCGCTGATCGCGTTTTCGCTCGTGTGACGAACGACGGTGTACCGCTCGAACTTTTCGACGTGAGCGGTTTGCGTGAAGTTCGCGGTCAAACACGCACGGAGCAAGCTCGCCTTTTGCGGGACACGGTGATACGTCGGAACGATGTCTTTACCCTCGGGTGTTACACGCGCGGCTGCGGGCACGATCGGCCTGGTCGCCAGCGTCATTGCTTTCTCATGCGTCAACGGCCAACCCGCGGCGGATGAACAAGGGCTCGATCCGAGCGGCGGCACCAGCTCCTACGCGGGCGCCCAGAGCGCAGGCGGATCGACGCAGACGAGTGGCGGCGCGCTGAGTGCCGGCGGCGCAGGGACCGTCGGTGGCGCGGCTGGGCTCGGTTCCAGCGGCGCGGGTGGCGGTGCTGCGGGCACGGGTGTAGCGGGAACGGGCGTAGCGGGCGCGAGCGGCAGCGGCACTGCGGGTAGCGGCACTGCGGGCCAGGGCTCGGGTGGCGTCGCCACCGCGGGCACGACCGGCGGCGGAGGCACCGGCACGGCAGGGACGAGCAGTGGCGGCGGTTCGAGCGGCGCGGGAGCCGGCGGCAAAGGCGGAGCTGGCGGCGCAGGAGCCGGCGGCAAAGGCGGAGCCGGCGCCGGTGGCATGAGTGGCGCTGCAGGTAGCGCGGGCGCGAGCACGTGCACGAATCCACCGCCGCCTGTGCAAGGCGGCACGAACGGTTGGGCCTCGCGCTACTGGGATTGCTGCAAACCGGCCTGCGGCTGGAAGGCGAACGTCAAGACGGGCAACGCGATGGCGAGCTGCAGCCAGCAGAACCAGAGCCTCGGTCCGACGGACGCAGCCAACGCGTGCCCGAGTGGCGGCAGCGCGTTCATGTGCTGGAGCGACGTGCCGTGGTCGGTGTGCGACAAGCTGTCGTACGGCTTCGCAGCCGTGGGCGGCAACAACTACACCTGTGGCCGTTGCTACCAACTCCAGTTCGACGGGGGCGGGCACTCCGGCACCAATCCGGGCGCCACCAGCTTGAACGGCAAAACCATGATCGTGCAGGTGATCAACAACGGCGGCGTCGATGCGACTCAATTCGACCTGCTGATCCCGGGCGGCGGAGTCGGCGCGCTCAATGCGTGCGGCACGCAATGGGGTTCATCGGTCGACCTCGGCTCGCAGTACGGTGGACTCTTCGCGGAGTGCAACGACGACAAGACGTGCACTCAACAAAAGTGCCAAGCCGCGTTCGGCGACAAGCCCGATCTCCTCGCCGGCTGCAACTGGTTCCTCGGCTGGTTCAACGGCGCCGACAACCCGACCTTCACGTACAAGCAAGTCGCTTGCCCGTCCGCGCTCACGCAGAAGTCTGGCTTGTCCGATCCGGGCTGACTGCACTGAACGCCAGCGCGGGTTCACTCCCAACGGACGAGCCGAAAGCGGCACGAATCTCGCCACTTTGCCGATGACGCGGGATTGTTTTGCGGTTCGCCGCCACCTTTTGTTCCGCAGTTTCGCAGCGGTTTTTAGGCTATGCTCACGACCCGCGGCGCTCGAGTGAGTGCAGCCGCACGAGGGAGAAATTAGCTCGCTCCCGGGTACCGTAGGAGACCGCAAATGAAACTTGTGCTTAGTCGTTCTTCGTTGGTTGGGTTGGCCGCGATCTTGAGCGGTGGTGTTGCCTGGTCGTGCAGCTCGTCCCCGCCTGGGCTCGGGGGCCCGAGTGGCAACGCTGGCAGCGGGGGCACTGGAACAGCGGCTCAAGGCAACCCCGGAGGGGTGTGTTATTCGAACAACAGCTGCAACGGTAGCTACACCTGTATCGGCGGCTACTGTTTCGATCTGGGTGCCGCTGGGGCGAGTGGCAGCTCCGCGGGTGGCAGTACGGGCCTGCCGACTGGGTCAGTCGGCGGCGCTTGCTACCCGAACATGACGTGCGACGGCGACAACGCGTGCACGAGCGGCATTTGTCTGCCTACTTCGGCGACGCAGGGCGATCTCGGTGGTGCTTGCTACGCGAACCAGACGTGCAATACCGGTCTAACGTGCGTATCCGGCGTGTGCCTCTCGCTTGGTAACGCGGGCGGCGCGTCGGGCGCGGGCGGTTCGGGCGTGAGTGGATCGTCGCCCGGTGGCAGTTCACAAGGCGGCAACTCACAAGGCGGCAACTCACAAGGCGGCAGCTCGCAAGGCGGCAGCTCGCAAGGCGGGACAATCAGCGCCGGAGGTAGCGCCGGCAGCGCGGGCGCGCCGTCCACGCTCATCTACGCCACCGACGGCTTCGTCGCGCCCGGCACGAATTCCGTGGGCGTGACCGGACCCTGGTTCACCTACAAGGACACGTACTCCACCATTTCGCCGACCGACTTCAGCACGTCCGGTAGTCAGATCTGCGTGCAGGGCACGGTCTCCCACTCGGACGTGTACGGTCCGACCATTGGTTTGAATCTCAATCAGACGGCGGCAGCAAGTAGCACGCCGGGCGCCTATATCCCGTCGGCGCACGGTGTGACCGGTTTCAGTTTCGATATCAGCTATCCGACCTCGCTGCCGTCCGAGCTGCAGATCGGCTACCACACGCTGGGGGACGCTGCGGAGTACTGCGTGGTTAGAGCGCCCCTCGCTACCGGCAACACGGTGTACTTCAGCTCCGCGTACCAAGACTGCTACTCCGCGAGCCCAGGCCCCGCGGCAAGTACGTCGGGCAGCTATCAATCGATTCAATTTCAGCTACCGGTCAACTATTACGCGGACGGGCAATCCTTCAACTTCTGCATCACGAATCTGAGAGCGATCCTCGGCTAGGGTTTTGTTTTGCGGAGTTCCTTGGCAAGCCAACCGCGCGGTTGTTCCTAGTCTTTAGTAAACTTTACCGCACGGGCGTTCGCGACTCGCGTCGTGAATGCGTCCGTGTGAAGCTCGTGCTTTCCGAGGGAGAAAAGCATGACCGAGCACGACTTCGATCCGGGTTACGGAAGTGAGCCATTTCGCTCGCTCGCGACGAACTATCCTGACACGGACGTCTACCCGAGCGCGGATTTTCGCAGCGAGTGGGGGCCGATTTTTCATCGCGGGCGCCTCGACGGCAGCTCGCGCATCCTGGTGATCGGCCAAGACCCCGCCACGCACGAGAGCATCGCGCGACGGATCTTGATCGGCACCGCGGGTCACCGGGTGCAAGGCTTTCTCGCCAAGCTCGGTGTCGATCGCAGCTACACGATGATCAACACCTATTTGTACAGCGTATACGGTCAAAGCGGCGGTGAGCACCACAAGCAGGATCCCAAGATTGCCGCCTATCGCGCGCGTTGGTTCGACGCGCTGCTCGCCAGTTCGCCGATCGAGGCGGTGGTTGCTCTCGGCGGGCTCGCCGACACCGCTTGGACGCTCTATCTGGCGGGTAGCACCGCGGGCGTAGCCAAAGCGAAGGGGCTCGTCTACGCTCACGTTCCGCACCCGACGTATCCCGAAAGCGGTTCGGGCGGCGTGGCGGCCAAGAAAAAGCAGCTCACGACGCAGATGCTGGCGGCGTGGAATACGGCGCTCATCCCGCTCCACGCGGCGCTCAAGCATCCGGACGCGACGCGCGCGCTGGTCCCGTACGGCGAGGCCTTCGTTCCCGCCGAGCTACCTGAGATCCCGGCGTTCGATCTGCCGGCGGGGTCGCCCGATTGGATGCGCGGCGTGGACGGCTGGGCCGTGCGCACGGGCGATACGCCGGACGCCAAGCGCCGCACATTGACGGTGCAGGTGCCGAAGTCCGTCGTTCTGCCGAGCGTGAGTTGAGATGAGCGGGGAGAAACTCGCCCTGCGCGGTCGGATCGTGACGATGAACTCGGACTTCGACGTCTTGCAGGACGGCGTCGTCTACGTCGACGGCGACTCGATCGCTTTCGTGCAACCGGCGGCGGCGGCGGTGCCGGCCGCCTTCGCCGGTGTCACCGTCACACGCACCGCCGGCACGGTCTATCCCGGGTTGATGGAGCTGCACAACCACCTCGCGTACAACGCGCTCGGCTTGTGGAACGTGCCGAAGCGCTTCCAGAACCGCTCGCAGTGGCCGCGTGAGGCGGAGTATCACGAGCTCGTCACGGGTCCGATGGGCGCCGTGGGTGCGTCGAACGATCACCAGGTCTTGCCCGCGCTCGTGCGCTGGGTCGAGGCCAAGTGCTTGCTCGCGGGCGTCACCACCTCCCAGGGGATTCGCCTGGCGAGCAGCGCGAAAACCCCGCGCTATTTCAAGGGGCTCGTGCGCAACGCCGAGTCGCCGTCGAACAAAGAGCTGGTCTCGGCGGCCTCGCGCATTCCGGACGTGGCCGCGCGCGATTGGAAGATGTTCGATCGGGAGCTCGCGAAAGCCACCCAGCGTGGTTCGTGCATGCTGCTGCACTTGTCCGAGGGCCTCGATGCCGCCGCGCGCGCGCACTTCACGGCCTTGAAATCGGGCGACGAGTGGGCGCTCTCGTCGAGCATGGCCGGCATTCACTGCGCGGCCCTCGAGGCTGCGGACTTCGACACGATGGCCGCGAACGGCGCGGCCATGGTCTGGTCGCCGCTCAGCAACTACCTCTTGTACGGTGGCACCGCGCGCATCGACGCCGCGCTGAAGAGCGGTGTGCGGGTCGCGCTCGGTTCGGATTGGTCGCCTACGGGCAGCAAGAATTTGCTGGGCGAGCTCAAGGTCGCTAGGCTCGTCGCGCACGAGCTCGAGCTGCCGCTCACCGATCGCGACTTGGCGCTCATGGTCACCCGTACCGCCGCGGACATCCTCGGTTGGCAGAAATACGCGGGCTCGATCGAGGCCGGAAAATTGGCGGATTTCGCGGTCGTGCGCGGCCATACAGGAGATGCCTATGCGCATCTCCTGTCGGCGAAAGAAACCGACATCGCGCTGGTCATGATCGGTGGCACGGCCCGCTTCGGGGAGGTGTCGTTGCTGCAAGCGCTCGGTGTGAGCGGCGAGGCGCTGACGATCGCCGGTGAGGCGCGAACCGCGAACTTTCACGATCCGGCGGCCGATCCGGAAATCGAAGCAGTGCCCCTGTCACTCGCCAAGGAAGTGCTCAGCGACGTGCTGGCCAACCTGCCGAACCTAACCGCGCGTGAGAGCAAAGGACAGGGCGCGCGTGGCATGGCGCTAAGCGCGGAGCCGCCACGGGTGCGGCTCGCCCTCGACGAGCAAGAGCCGCACGCCGACGAACTGCGGCCGCGCTTGCCGTTCGACGGCCGCAGCACGGGCTCGTCGGGTGCCGAGCTTGCCGCGCCGCCCGTCGCGCTGAAGGCGCTCACGCTGGACCCGTTGACGGTCGCGGACGACCCGCATTTTGCCGGTAAAATCGCAGGCCAACTCAATTTGCCGGCGTTCCTCAAGCAGGGGCTCGCGCGCGCGTTCTGAGCTCGCTCGGCGTTCGGGCTCCAGCGAGGAGCAATGCACCGCAACTAGGCTGCGGAATGGCCGATGCGAGGGCGTGGTAAAATGCAGACTATGTCGAGCAGCGCATCGAGGCGCGTGGATGCGGACCCCACCATTTATCCGGTGATGGAAAAAATGGGGGAGGATATCCTGCACCGCTGGATCGTCGAGCTGCTGCGCCCGCTCGTCGCGCGTTGGCTCGAGTCGCGCGGCATCCAGGCGCTCGTGGGCGCGGACCAGTTCATCTATTTCAAGCAGCACGACCCGCACCAGCGTATCTCTCCGGATGTGTACGTGCTGCCGG
>DASXKQ010000339.1:0-3947 GCA_036496745.1 Polyangiaceae bacterium | reverse complement strand
GGCTTGCGCGGGGGCGCTGTCCTTCGCGGCCGCGACCGCGTGTAGCGCCGGGAGTCCGTCTTCCAGCCCGCCGGGTGACGACTCGGGTGGCACTCAATCAACTGCGGGCACCGGCAACGGTGGGAGTGGCGCCGGTGTGGCCGGCACGGGCACGAGCGGTACCGGTAACCCGGCGGGCGGGACAACCGGAAGCGGCGGTGGCGCATCGCTCACCCTCACCATCGCTCCTTCGAACAACTGCGGCACGCCGTACGTGATGGACTTCGGCCCGACGCACGTCGAAGTCGATCCGACGCAGGGTGGGCGCGTCAGCGCGCTGCGCGTAGGCGGCGTCGACGTGTTGGCGACCCAGGCCGTCACTGGACAGATGATCGACTGGGGTTCCACGTTCTGGCCGAGCCCACAGAGCTGGAGTTGGCCGCCGAGCAGCAGCATCCCCGCGATCGATCCCAATCCGTACACGTGCCCGGCCAGCGACGCCTCGTCGTTCACCGTGCAAAGCGGCGCCAATACCGGCACGGGGCCCAAAGTCTCCGTGAGCAAGAAATTCTCGGCGGATCTCGTCAAGGGCGCGCTGATCATCGATTACACGATGACCAACACGGGCACCGCGGCGGCCATGGTCGCGCCGTGGGAGATCTCGCGGGTCGCCGGCGGCGCGCTGTCGTTCTATCCGGCCACCAATCCTCCGACCAAGAACTCCGGGAACTTCAAACTGCCGGGTACGGTGTCCATGCTCGGCGTCACCTGGTATCAAGACAACCCGAGCGACACCACGGCGTCCAAGCTGTTCGCGGACGGCACGGGCGGCTGGCTCGCCACCGCGGTGGGCGGAAACGTGTTCGTCAAGAAATTCGACGACGTCCCCGCTTCCGCGCAGCCGCCGACCGAAGCCGAAATCGAGGTCTATTCGAGCGGCCTGCAGACGGGCGGCGCGGCCGGCAAGAGCTACGTCGAGGTC
The DNA here is from genome assembly GCA_036496745.1 of Polyangiaceae bacterium. GTDB lineage: Bacteria > Myxococcota_A > Polyangia > Polyangiales > Polyangiaceae > PMG-095. The sequence goes on along the minus strand of DASXKQ010000339.1, from coordinate 2,986 downwards.
GAGAATCAGGGCGCTTACCAGAGCTTGGCTGCAGGTGCGTCGGTGACGTGGACCGTGCGCTGGTACGCGCGTCCGATTCCCGCCGGCGCTACCGCCACGGCAGGCGACGCGACGCTGCTCTCGTTCGTGCAGAGCTTGGTTCAGTGAGCTTCGGTCACTAAGTAAACACTGTGTCGTCGCCTGCGCCCATCTCCGCCGCCGCGGACGCCGTGCTTACGTTCCTCGAGAGCGTGGGGCGTCGCTCCGAAGCCGAGTTTTATCTGCGCGTCTTTCTCAAGGTGCCAAAACAGAGTTTCGCGATCATTGCGCCCGGCTCGACGGTCATTCGCTACGCGCTCGGCTCGCTCGTGGAACAGCTGAAGTTCTTGGCGGACCTCGGGCTGTACGCACCCGTCGTGCTCGGCCTGTTCGACCCGGAGGCGGGACCGAGTTGCTCGGAGCGTTTGCTCAAGCGCTTGCCGGCCGCGGGCATCGACGCGTGCCCTCACGAGATGAGCGAAGAAGGCCTGGCGGCGAGGCTCGGGGACGAGCTCCGAGCGAATCGCGTGCCGGTGCTGCATTTTCGCCCGCTCGACGGCGAAACGTTGGACGAACGCGTGGCGGATCTCGGCGCGCTCGCACACGCGCTCGACACGCGCAAGCTCGTCCTCTTGCGCCGTCGGGGCGGCTTGCGTTCGCGCGCCAAGATGGACACCACGAGCGGCCAATTTTTGGTCACCGACGCCGGGCGCATCTCGATCGTCAACCTGCGCACCGACCACGAAACGATCAGCGCCAGCCGCGCGTTGCCGAAACGCGACGCGGAACTCCTGGAGACGGCGGCCAAGCTGATCGCGCTGTCGCAACCGAACCCGCTGCTCGCCAGCGTGACCTCGCCGCTCAACCTACTCAAAGAGCTCTTCACGGTGAAGGGCGCCGGGACGCTCGTGAAGGTGGGCAGCGCCGTGCAGCGCTTCGGTTCCTACGCCGAGCTCGACGTGGAGCGACTCAAACATTTGCTCGAGGCGAGCTTCGGCCGACAGCTCGAGTCGAGCTTCTTCGAGCAGCCCCCGCTCGCGCTGTACGTCGAGGCCAACTATCGAGGCGCCGCGATCGTTCAAGCGGCGCCGCCTGCGCCCTATCTCAGCAAGTTTGCGGTGGAACCCGAGGCTCAGGGCGAAGGGCTTGGTCGCGATCTATGGCAAGCGCTCACGCGCGACTATCCCGCGCTCTTTTGGCGCGCTCGCGCGGACAACGCGATCGCGCCCTGGTACGCGTCGATCTGTGACGGCTTGCTGCGCTTTCCGGAGTGGCACGTGTACTTTCGCGGCATCGCGCCCAGCTCGATCCCGGAAGTGGTCGAGCTCGCTCGCTCGCGACCGTCGGATTTCGTCACGTCGCGCTAGGCCTAGCCGGTGCTCCCGAGCAATTTGGGAGTGCACAAGAAGTCGCCCGAAGCTGAATCCTTGTTGCAGCCCGCGCCGAGGCTGAGGTCCAAACACAAACTCGAGCAGGCCGCGAACGCGCAAGGAGCGTTGAGGAACGCGCTCAGCGCGCTCTTGGCGTCGGTCGTGGCTTGCGTGCCTTTGGCGACCAACAGGCTGCACTTTCCGCAAGTGGGATCGGGCAACGAGCTGTCCTTCGAACACTGGTTGGTCTGCTGAGGATCGCAGCTACGCGCCGCCAAAAACTTGCTGGCGTAGTCCGCGAGCAACGCCTTGCAATCCGTGCCGCCGGAGCCGCCTTGTCCACCGAGGCCTGCCCCGCCGCCGAGCCCTCCCAATCCGCCGCTCGCCCCGCCGCCACCCAATCCGCCACCGCTCGTGGCACCGCTCCCGCCGAATCCACCGGTTGCTCCCACGCCGCCAATGCCGCCCGGCCCAGTGCCGCCCGGCCCAGTGCCGCCCGGCCCAGTGCCGCCGGCTCCGGTACCACCGCTCACACCGCCGCCTCCTCCACCACTCAGCCCACCTGCACCACCCGCGTTCGAGGTGCCGCCGCTGCCCCCGCCGGCAAAGCCACCCGTCGCGAAGGTGCCGCCGCTCCCGCCGCCGCCGCTCGTTGCAGTGCCGCCGGCTCCTGCGATGCCGCCCGCACCGCCGGCGCCTGCCCCCGAGCTACCGCCCGGCGAACTCCCGGCCAGTCCCGAGCCGCCGCCGTTCACGGAGCCACTCATGCCGCCGACGCCCGAGCTGCCCGCGTCACCACTCACGCCCGAGCCTGAGTTGCCCGCGTCGCCACTCATGCCCGAGCTGCCGGTACCGCCCGCTCCGACGCTCCCAGCGTTGCCAGCGGTGCCACCGCCTGTGCCGGCCATTCCGGTGCCACCGCCTGTGCCCGACATCCCAGTGCCGCCGCCGGACGTCGCGTTCCCGGTGCCGCCGCTCGCGCTCTGTCCCGCGCTCCCTGCGGCAGTGCCCGCCGCGCCGCCCGCTTCGTCATTCCCTTGGTCTTGGAACGGAGTGCCCCCGCAGCTGGCGCAGAGTACGAACAGCGCACAGTAGACTCGGTAGGCCCTCATCGATTCTCCTTTGGTGACGCTAAGCTCAACGAATTATTATATCACCGTGCAAGGGCGCTAGCTAACTCCGTTTGCCGGCAAGACTATTCACCACGCGCGCAGTCGAGGCTTCGAGCGCCACGCGGAATGGGCGCCAGGCTCGGCGGACATCACGCGGCCACGCGGGCCGTCTTCTAGCGTAACGGGAAGCGGGAAGCGGGCGGCGTGCGAGTCGTTCCATACTCGGCCCTTTGCCGCTAAGAAGCCAACGTGTTCTATTTCTTCCTGGTCATCGTGGGCGCGCTCGGAGTGGGCGTGTATGTCCTATTCATCCTCCGGCTCGTCCCAGGCGCCGCCGAGGAGCGCTTCGGTGTGCTCGAGCCGCTGCCGAACGATGTGGGGAAATGGAAGCTCGACGACTCGTCGCCCGCAGGGCAGGCCGCTGCGAGTGCGGGCCAGCATCGTGAAGAGCGGCTGTTCTACGAGGAGCGCACGGGTCTCCTCGGC
>DASXKQ010000338.1:0-2320 GCA_036496745.1 Polyangiaceae bacterium | reverse complement strand
CGCTGCGCCAAAGTTCTTTCACGGTGGCAACGATCTCGCTCCGGTGACGCTCGAGCAAACACAGGCCGATAATTTTCGACTCGTTCCTGTAAGCGCGCACCTCACCCGCAAGGTGCACGTGTTCTCATATAGCCTCGATCTACGCCGCTTGCTTGGAGAAGAGTGGGACGTCGTTCACGCGTGGGAGGAGCCGTACATCTTGGCTGGCTGGGAGATCTCACGCTGGCTTCACCCGCGCGCCAAGCTCGTGTATCGCACGGCGCAGAGCAACCCCAAGAACTATCCCCCACCTTTCTCCTGGTTCGAGCGGGCGAGCATGGCGAGAGCCTCGGGCTGGATCTGCTCCGGGCGGTCGGTTGAGGACAATCTCGCCACCCGTACCGGCTACGCTCTGCCGCACATCCTGAGCCCCCTAGGTGTTGACCTGCATGTGTTTCAACCAAACGCTCGGCAACGTGAGGACGCCCGTCAGAAGCTCGGTTGGGATGAGGATACTGCTCCGGTGGTCGGCTACATAGGCCGCTTCGTGCCCGCCAAAGGACTGCATCTCTTGATGCAAGCTCTTGACCGAGTGAAACATCCCTGGCGCGCGCTATTCTTGGGGGCTGGGGAGCTCGAGTCCGAGCTCAAAAGCTGGGGTGCTCGCTATGCGGGGCGGGTCCGAGTACTCCGCGTGCCTCACGACGAGGTGCCTGCCTACGTGAACGCGATGGACGTGCTGTGCGCACCGAGCCAGACGACGCCGGCCTGGCGCGAGCAATTCGGGCGCATGCTAGTCGAAGCGTTCGCGTGCGCGGTACCAGTAATCGGCAGCGACAGCGGCGAAATCTCAACCGTAATCGGCGATTCAGGCGTCGTCGTCGGTGAGCGAGATCTGGACGGTTGGGCACGCGCCATCGAACGATTGCTCACGGACCCCGCCGCGCGCAATGAACTCGGTCAGAGAGGCATTGCCGCCGCGCGCAGGCGCTACGCATGGCCTGTGATTGCTGCACAGTACCTCGAGTTCTTCGGTAACTTGTGATCTGCAGGCCCAGGCCGACCGCGGCGCCCCACACGCCGCCGAGGACCAGACTTGCTAGCTATCGATCACCGACGCGAAGCGTGCTTCGAACTCTGATCGTTGCTTTGGGCTAACGAACAGCGCATCGCAAAAAGTGCCGTCAGACACGTCCGCGAGGAGCTTCAATCGTTCTCGGCTCACGTCGAGAAAGTACCCTCGATAGGCGTGTTGCTCCAGAACGCGAGCCGTGTCCTGCCCCTTCACGAGTTCGACGATTAGGTAGTCAATACGTGCATCGCGCAAGAGCCGTTCCGACCCGCACAGCACAGCGTCTTCGGCGCGCTCCACGTCGATCTTCACCAAGCGGATGCTCTCGATGCCGCGTTCCGCGGCGAGCACGTCCAGAGTCGTTGTTAGCGCACGCACCGGGCGTTCGCGATCTAGAGCACCACCGTGGTCAACGAGCGAAGACGAGCCACTGTTGGCCGGATTGGTCGAAACGTAGAACGTGAGTTCGATCCCCGCCTCGCTCCAGAGGGCGCGCGGCACGACTTCCAAAGTTGAGCCGAACCGGTTGAGCCCGATCGAGCGCTCCAGTAGTCCCGCGAACTCGGGATTCGCCTCTATAGATAGGACGCGCCCGCTTGGTTGCACTTGGCTTGCCATCGCAAAGGAGTAGTGACCGACGTTGGCTCCCGCGTCGATGCAAACGTCGCCTTCGCGAATGAGCTGCGGAGCAAGCCAGACCACTCCCGGCTCACCAAAGAAGTACGGGACAAACCCAAGCGGCTCTGCGACGTTTACCCAAAAGCGATAGCCGTTGAGCTCCGCTATCCTGAGCTCGCGCCGCTGAAGCACTCGCGAATAGCCAACGGCGATCGCTCCCAGGCCAAGCTTGCGCAGGTCCCGGCGCCGGCATCCTGCCGCCACGGCTCGTTCCAGCAGCGGAACGCGCAGCGCGATCCGAGCTGCAACGTCGGCAATGCTCTGCGCAGCGGAAGCGCGCGGCCGCTCAGTCATGGCGCTTTCCATTCCGAAAGCTCGAGCCCGAGCAACTCCTCGACGACTCCCACGTCTTCAACAAATCGTTTGCGGAGATACAACTCCAAGTCTACGGGCAGCGACCGCGACGCCTCAGCTAGAATGTTCGAGCTCCAGAGCCAATTCACAAGCTTGGCCCTAGCAGGTGCGGGCAGTAGGCGCGCGATGCTTCTAGCAGGCGCGGGCGGATTCGCGATCAAGCGCGCCGTCGAGGAATGACGCACACTGACCGCCGTGTTGTCTCGTGGCAACCGAAGGTCCCCTTCCGGCACGGCC
>DASXKQ010000337.1:0-29851 GCA_036496745.1 Polyangiaceae bacterium | reverse complement strand
GATGCGCGTCGCGCCCGGCAAACTGCCGCGCTCGGACTTCGCGTACACCGCCTTGATGCTCGTCTTGAGCCACGCTGCGACTTCTTCAGCGGTGAGCAACTCGGGCAGCTTTCCGCACGCTGCCGCATCGAGCGAACATTGAGAAGTGCGCGCCATTTGCTAGCTTCAAAATAGCGATCGTCACGGCGCGCGGCAGAGGACGACGCGGCCGCCCTAATGGTGAATTGGCGGATCGCTCGGCGGCCGAGGCAACCGCTGGGGCTACTACGCGCGGCGCGCCCGAGCTCGACGTGCGCTGCCGCGAACGCGCTCGCGTTCCGCACGCTTTCTCCCCTCAACTGTGCCCGCCGCCTGCACTCCAGGTCGAGTAAGTTTGGTGATTTCCCCGTAAGAAAGCCCGCTTGCTCGCAGTCGAGCTATCAGTGCCTGCTCGAAGGCGTTCCACTCCTTGAGTGTGCGGGGAAACGGCACGCCGAGCGGCGCGCGTAGCCGCTGTTCGAGCGCCTCAGCTGACACTCGGAAGGCTTCGGCGTCTTGACGCCATTGTTTGCGAAGAGCTGTCTGTCGTTCCGCTGAGGCACCGGCCAGCGCGGCGCGGCCGACGGCGCTGGTCGCGATGTCATCAACCAGTTCGATCAAGCGCTTCATCGAGAGCCCGCGGAGCAGTGCGAGCGCCTCGTCGCGCTGCCGCTCCTCGGCCTCTGACGCGATCCGAACGGCAGTGGGTCCACCGCGGCGGCGAAGCTCGGGCGCAGCAAGATGAAGCCAGGTATCGAGCGCCACAAGAAAACCCGCTGCGATGATTTCAGCAGCGCCCTGCAATTCGTTAGCTCGGAGCGCACTGTAGATTTCACGCTTCGCGCGGATCGGCACGGTCGCCGCCGTGCATCCCTCGACGCGGAGCCAGCCGAAGAGGCCCACCAGTAATTCCTCGACTTCGTGTTTGGGCGCGGGCTTCGGTTGCGTGGGCATGCCTATCCATCCTCCGTACTGCACGAGCGCGCTCGCAAGCCGCGCCCGTTGTGTGATCAGAACCCACGAGACCGCGCCCAGATGCCACCTGAAACCCGACACGTGTCAGGTTTCAGGTGGCAGGTGTCAGCCCCGCGGGTCGGGTTAGCTATGCCGAGGTTCCGCCCTGGCTGGATTTCAGTGCTTCTTTTGGCGGTATTCAAGCCCGTGTTCGATCCTCGGTGAGTGCCGCAGCGAGCCGCCTGAGGAGCGTTCGCAGCTCGCCCGCGAGCGCAGGCGGCCACCTCGAAACGGCTCCCTCGATCGTGCGGCTGAGCCGCGCGATCTCCGGGTGCGCGTCCTGGGGAATTTCCCCAGACGCTTCCGTTGCCCGCCGCGCTGCAGCCACTGTCTTGTGGTCTACCCCGCACGCCTCAGCGACCTTGCGATCACTCCACCTCGGGTAGGCGGCGAGCACGAGCCCGACGGCGCGCCGCTTGTCGCGATTGGTGCGCCGCAACCCGTGACTGCCGTTGGCACCAGCGGCGTACAGCAGCGCATCCTTGCGACTGCCGTGCCGAACCTCCGCGGCGAGCTCACGCACACCGGCAAGCTCGGCTGCCGCGGTTCGGTGGAAGCCATCGGCGAGCCACCGTACGCCCTGGGCATCCACGAACACGACGATGGGCGGAAAGCTCGCTCCGCGTTTCATCGCAGCCGCATACTCTTGAACGGTAGCCTTGCTGATCCCGCGCACGCGACAAACGAGCTCTGGATCCCGCTCGAGATCGGCGATCGCGACCGTCACGGGCTCGACGCTCTGGACTTCTGGTGCACCGGTCATGATGCACCCCGGTTCGCGACGAGTTCTTCTGCCATGCCAGCGACAAGCACGCGCGCATTCCTGATCGCGACGAGCGCGGAGACGAACGCCTCCAAGTCGTCATCCGCTCGCGTTTCGATTACAAGCGCGATGGCGCGGTCGAGCATAGTCGCGATGCCCTGCAGCTCGCGCGCGAAGTGTCCTCGCCTCGTGAGCTGCGCGGGCTCTCGCCTTTTTCGGCGCGAGCTCATCGTGCACCGTCCTTGCCTCGGTCCGCGACCAACTGCGCCGCCACGAACAGCCGCTCGCCTGCTGCTCGCATCGATAGCGCCGCCATGCCTTGACGTAGCGCCTCCGCCTGGACGCCGATCGCTGCCATGCGGAGCGCCTCCGGCTCGGGCTCCAGCCCCTCCACGAGCGCAGCGGCTGCATCGCGGATAGAGCCCAGGGTTTCGACAGATTGCGCGAGTTCCGCGCGGGCCGATGCCACGAGCGCGACGACGCGCGCAGATGTGGCTACACTGCTTTTCTTAGGTGCCATGAAAGGGTCTCTCTTTCGTGGTGCTCAGGGCGCTCGGGCTGTTTGCGCAGCTCGGGCGTCCGTCTTGTTGTAGTTACTTGCTCTTACGTTGAGCGCGCTTCGGTTTCTTCGGCAGCGCACCGAATTTTCGCTCGTACGCTTCCCGAATCAAAAAGCGGACCGCTCCGCTGCCGCCAACGCCGTAAGCGTCACCCAGCTTGCGCAGCATATCCGCCTCCTCGGGCTCGAGCCGAAGGTTGAACCGTTCGCTCCTCACCATGAGTGCATTGTACGTACACTGGGCACCGATGTCCAATGGATTCGTGACTGGATCCGAATCGCAACGCTCGGGTCACGTCGGCTCACGCCAGGAACGAGTGCTTGGGTCTTAGCCGAGTACGACCAGCGCGTCGCCCATCAGAGGGCGCACACCACGGACGCTGATAGCGCAGCAGCCTTGGTGCCGCGCTCTGGTCTCCCTCTCCATCCTCGCGGCGGATGGTCCGCAGCCTATCGTCTCAAAGCTCGGTTCTGCCTAGAAAAGCGACTATCAGGGCTATGATTCTCCCAAGGTTGAGCCACTGGCCTGCTCCTCCGTTCCATACCAGAGCCGGCCCTCCTTTTGGTGCAGGCGCATCAGTGCCCGAAATGCGCTCCTCCGAACAAGAGCGTCGCGATGCTCCAGACGTTCGGTGACAAAGCCTTCCGACGACAGATCGCCTCCAAGGCCAAGAAGCTCCAAGCACCAGGATTGCACTGAACTGCTCGACGGGTGCTTTTGCGCAAGACTAAGCAACCAACCTTGCAAGTCCACGGTTGCGAGCTGCCGAAGATGGTAGAGACCCGATGCGACCTCGTGGACACTAGTCAATTCTCCGATCACGCGGGTCATTTCGTCTCGCGCCCCAGGAGAGCCAATGTGCTCCAGCGCATCCAGGTACTGGCCGAGCATGAATCCTGAACTGGAGGCTCTTGCAGCGGTACTCGCGTTCCAGGTGCACTTGGCCCAGTCAACGGCTTCCTCATGTGGAATAAAATGCAGGCCTTTCAGCAAGTCACTCTCTGTGAAGTCCTCGCGTGGATTCGCTAGCAGCTCGTCGCGAAGTTTTTTGGCCCTTGTCAGCTCACCGGCAGAGGCGAGAGCCACGGCCGACTGGGCTCGAATACGGTCCCAAGGCGCGTCCACAAGACCCAGAAGCCAGGGCACCTGATCGCTCGAGGGACGAGCGATGAGACCTTCCAAGAGTATGGAGAGAGTAACGCGAGACCAGACATCCTGACCCACTTCCGGCTGGGTCAGGATGCCAAGCCGATCGTGAGTCACCAAGACCTCGACGCAGCGGCTTTGCAGCAGTTCCATATCAATAGCGTTGGGTTCGCGCTGGCAGTGTCCTAGCGCTGCTTTTACTTCACGCTCGACTGAGGTCCAACCAAAGCTCGACAATCGGTCGATGGCGCATGCTCGAATGTAGGGATCACCCGCTGACGCAAGGGCCCGCACCCGTTCGGTGTCAATTGGCGCCCGAGAAAAGGCGAGCGCTTGAGCGAAGCGCCTCCGAATTGGCGACGGTAGCGTCGTATCTTCGATGCCACACAGCACAACCTCCGACGCACTTTTGTCCATGAGGGACTGCAACGCCTCTACATGAGCAAAAGCGTGACTCTGATCCTTTTGGTGATGCCATCCACGCCGCAGGCGAATGTCTAGCTCTTGCGCGACGGGGGGAGTGTTGAGGGCCGCTAGGACGCCGGTCAGATCGTGCGCTGTGTGGTATGGTATGTCGTCCGAGCAGAACCACGCGAGGAGCGTCGCTGAGATCGCGCTCGTCACTGCGCCCCGGTGCGCCAGTCGAGTGAAGGCGTTCGCAATGGGTGCGCCAAGCCATCTTTCGCTGTGACTCTGCCATCTCGTTAAGAGTACTTCCTGAGCCCAAGCTGTGCCGAGTTCTTCTAGCGCCAGCGTGAGCACCTCACTCGAATGGCGAAAGCTTTCATCGTCAAATTCGACCCAATCGAGTCGACTTTCAATGAGCAACTGGGCTCCAGCGGGGTTCCGTCGCGCGATTTCCACCAGCGCCCAGAACTGAACTCCCAATGGAGCGGTCTCAAGGAGTCTCCGTGCATCTCCCTCTACAGCGGCAAGAGGGATGCGGGAAAGCGTTGCGGTTGCAAGATCACGAAGCGGGCTGTGGATTGAAAAACAGCCTTTCGTCAGGCCAGCAATGATTGAGGCCGCCACGAGGGCGTCAGGGTTCTCCGCTTCAGCAAGCGCCGCCCCCGCAGCGAAGACGTTGAGGGTGGCAAGCTTCGCGAGGAGATTTTGATCGGGGCGCGACCCGGCGATTGCGACCGGGAGGACCTCGCTCCACCGCGTCTCGTGTGCGAGGGCGACAAGATCGAACTCTCCGCGTTCGAGCGCCTCGATTAGTCCTCCGACCGCGAAATGCTCAGCGAATGCTCGGTGCCAAAAGACATGACCGCCGTCGATGGGCGAGACAAATCCGGTCGCCTCGAGCTCGCTCTCGATCTGACTCGCTCGTATTCCGTCGTCGACGATCCGTCGACGCTCCAGGTCTTGAACAATCTCTCGCAGAATCGGTGTGGATTGGCCCGCGCTAAGAGAGTAGGTCTCGCCGGCCCCGACTGCCGCCAGCGCAAGTCGCCCCAGCGCGGCGTACTTTTCCCGCCAGGGGATTCCGAGACCACCACGGTCCAGCTTGTCCTCCTCATTGAGCTCGATGGCGCGGACGACCTCCTTGAGCAGCCTATTTTTTGTGCTCGGCACCGATCGGTGCCGCTTGAGCAGCGCACTCATGAGTGAAAGAAGCAGCGTGTTGGTCGCAAGTTGATCCACGTGAAGCTTTTTGATCTGCGCGAGGATGTCCGAGGGTTCCAGACCCGCCTGGAGCGCAAGAAATTTCCGTATCTGCTCGCTAGCTAGCGCGGCAAGGTTGTATCTGAGAAAACTCAAGCCACTGGGAAGCCACAGCGGACGCGTCGAAAGGACCAGACGGACTCGCGAGAATGTTCGCGCAAGGTGGTCAATCTCCCGTTGAACATGTGGACGCATGGCGTCGAGCACCTCGTCAAGTCCATCGAGAGCGAGCAGTACACGACCTTCGCTCATGAGCTTGCGTAAGCGTTCCGCTGTGGCCGGGCTACTGCCAGCGGCGAGCTGGTCAAGAACGATGCTTTCAATCGTTCGCACAGACGAACACGAGGCAAGCCGAACTGGGACTGGAATTGCGTTGCTCGCGCCGGATAGACATCGGCGTGCCTGATCCGCACAGAACTGCTGAAGGAGCACGGATTTTCCGATGCCGGATTCGCCGATCAACAGTATGGGCGTCGGGTCGGTTGTGGCCAGCAGCTGCTCATACGAGACGCACCGATTGGAAGAGTTGTCGAAGTCGTGGAACGTATGGAGCTCGCCCGGAGGAATGCAGACGATGGAGCCATCCAGGGCCTGCCGAAGCGCACGCGGGAGTGCGATGTCGTCGCCTCGCGTGACAAGCTTCGCGAGGTAGTCACGAAAGTCGGAAACGTCTATGCGATGCCTGCGCTCCAACTCATCTAGGGTCTGCGGCGCAGCCGGAAGCCCAAGCGTAACTAGCCGGTCGGCCTCCGGCAATCTGAGGACGCGCTCGCGTCCAAAGAGATGAAGGAGTCGGTCAAAGTGAAGATCTAGCTCCTCCAGTGAACGGGCCTCAATAAGGAGCGCGTTCCCGTGGAGGAGGTGGGTAGCAGTGCCATTGGTGATCAGCAGGAGGTTGGTACTACGGAGGGCATTGGCGTAGGCGCGGAGCTGTTCGAGATGTTCATCTAGCGGCTCGGTTGGATGCTTGGCGTCGCAGGCTCCAGCATAGGTGGCACCGTTATCAACCGTTAAGAGGATGTCGGGTCGTGCGAGCAGCTCGCGGGACGATGCAGAGGCCCCACGGTTCTGAGCGACGCGGAGTGCCGGCATGTTGAGCTCGGGGATGATTTCGCTCTCTTGATACCCGAGAAACTCCGTCAGGAGTGGGCGAAGGAAACGCGCGACGACATCCGCTTCATTCTCGTAGGTGTTGCTCCGGAATCTGTCGAACAGTAGCCCCATCTTTCTTTGCTCCTACGCGCAGACAACCAGTGCTAGGTGCCAGCGGAGGATGCTAACCGATATCTCGCGGTACAAGCGGCCCCGAGCTGGCGCCGTTTCACGAACGGCCGAGACTGTCTGGCGCAACGTCACTCCTGGGCAAGCTCCTGAAACTCAGGCCACCCACGAGCGACAAGCCGCGACGCAATTGCTCTAGCGTCGTCTTCCGCCGGGCCGCTGCGCAGCACGCGAATAGCTGCTTGAATAGCCCCAATGTTCTGCGCGACACGGTGAGGCTTTGGATACTCCAGGAATCGGGCGAGGCTCTTTGTAACCTGGAGCGGCAACGTTGCGGCCAGCGACGTGAGCTTGTCGACGACTTCATCATCCCAGTCGAGGTCGCCTCCCGTTGCTTCAAGTATTCGGTCAAGGGTTGACAGCAGCCACGACGGGTCAAATTTGGGGCTCGCAAACCACCAACCGAATGCCGCAAGATCCGCTGCCGTTCCGGTTGCAAGCGAGCGCTGTTCCCACCAGTGCCAAATCGAAACAAGCCGCTCACGTACGCCTTCGTTTACGCCTTCCGAGTCATTGTAGAGCGTTCGCCCGAGGTGGTTCAACGCTGCGCGACGGGCCGCTATCGGCGCTTGTTCCACGAACTGAGACAGTAGCTCCATTGCGCCGTTCGACTCGACGAGCTCGCTTACAGCTAGCATCACCAGATGCTCTCCCAGCAGGCTCGCCGCCTTCGCATCAGATGTTGCTGCGTTGGCCACCGCAGACTCGTAGCTCCCTTTCAGGCACGAGAACGTCCGCATTGCGGGTGGGTTCCACTCCAAAAATGTGCGCCAAAGTTCATGTTGTTGAGCTTCGTGTGAAGATGGTGCCGGGAAGAGGAGGGCGGATGCGGCGGCACGCACCTTTTCATCGAACAGAAAAAGTAGGTTGAAATGGCGCGCAATGATGGCGCGAATTGCATGCGAGGGTTCGTTGTTTGGGTCGGCTCGCGCCAATATGGCTGCAACAATGTCCTCCGTCAGTGTGCTTGCAGTAGCCCCGCTCGCTCCAAGTTCCGAAACAAGACCGCAAACGGTGTCTAGAGCCGCGCCCCTCACCGTGTTGACTGCGAAGGTGACGTGATCCTTTCCACTTTCTGAGACGCGTTCTGGCCCCGGATCGGGGTCGGTTAAGAGCGTGTTCAATGCTCTCCAAACGGTACGCTGCCGTGCTGTTTCCGCTCCGCGAAACATCCGCGCGGCGTCCCCAAGGATGTCGACCGCCATCCTTTTCGCCCAACGAGCTGAACTGTCGGAAGCCTGCGTGCTGATGTATTCGACTAGGTCCAGGACGGAGTCAAAATCGATGGGGCTATCATTCGGCCGCTCCTCAGTCCCTTTCGCGGCAATCGCATCGTGCAACCCCCAGAAAATTGCTGCGCCGTAGCCAGAATACGTTCCCCTAAGCTCGCGAGCGAGTTTGGCGAAGCGCTCCGGATCTTTTGCCGTACAAGCCCTAAGCACATGGGCTAGTCCTTCACGCGAATCTTCAAATGGATCATCGCTCGGCGGAGCCCACTCGCGCAGGAATGCTAGAACCTCCATGTCGCTCTTGGTCGACAGCTCCGCAACCTCTAGCGGGGAGGTCGGTCCGACACGCAGTCCACGAGGTGGCCGCTTTTGCGGTGGGGCTTCCGCGACGAGCGCATCGTACTCCGCGCGAACACTGTCGTCGTCCGCAGTTTCAACGATCAAGCCGAATAGTTTTCGCTTGCGGGACTTCTCATGTGCGAGCAGAAGTTCGTCGGATACCTGGCCGAGCAGACTCTGCTGATGCTCGCGAGAGAAGTTCTCTCGCAAGGCATCAACCAGACGTCGCTGATCGGTCGTCGAAAGCGCGCCAAAATTCCCCTGGATCATTCTTGAAAGTTCACGAAACGTCTCCGAGGCATCAAGGAGCGTTTGGCTTGAGGCTCGCTCGACCACCAGGTCCTGTGCGAGGGCTCCATGCTTGCTTAGCAGGTAAAGAGACAAACGCGTGTAGAGCGTCCCGTCCAGAGACTCTAGTTCTGTCACGAGGTCTCTCAGTATGGCTGCGTCGTCGTTGACCAAACCATCCAAAAGATCTCGGAGGTGGTCGATCAGTGAGTCGTAGGGCGTGTCGGTGCCGTTCTCTCTGCTCTGCTCGACTGCTGCGCGCCAAGCATAGCGGCTTGACTGCTGGCACGCGCTCAGCAACTCGATGAGCAGCTTTTTGGCTTGCAGGGGAGCGGTCGCCACCAACTTGCCCACGCCGTCTTCCACGAGACGGATATAGTCCCACGATGGGAGGCGAGCCTCTTGATGTCGCACGCTCTTGCCATCAGTGGGGGGAAACGCAAGCACAACGCGAAGAAGGTCGACCGCTACGCCAGTTTCTCCTTGCTGCAGCAAATGTTGGACGAGCTGCTCGATCGCGTGCGGTACAGCATGGCCGAGCGAAGGGCGAGAAGCTATCCATCGCAATTCATGACGTGTGACACGGCTTGCCTCTTGGCCAGGCATTCGCAGGGCCGCGCGAAGCAAAGTCCAGTGAATCATCTCGTTATCCACTTCCGGAATCGACTCGATAGTCGTGGCCACCTCGGCAGGTGAGTCTGCCGCAACTCTCTCCAGGTAGCCGGCCTGAGGCCAACTTGGAAGAATTTGACCGTCTTCGCCTTCGACAATGCCGGGGGGCTCCTGAAACGCTCCAATGTTGCGTAAGGGAACGAGCCATCCTGCGGGCAACGTCGCGAACACGTACATCAAAGCGGTTACCCCGGGCGCCAGATAGTTCTTAAGTGCTGCCACGTCCTCGGCGGAAGGCTCGGACCGTGACATCAGCGGGCTGAATGCGGCGAGGGTGCTCGCATAGTCCGCCTCTGCGGCGTCCAGGACGACCGCGAGGACGCGACAGAAGAGCTCGAACCGTTCTTGAAAGACCTCGTCGAGGGCACGCGGAAACTGCAAATCATTCCGATGCGCTTGGTAGTGCCATCCCTTGTTGTTATTTTTTCCAGCGAACGACTCCCACGCCAGAGCTGTCGAGTCGGTATCAATTTTCAGAGCGCCCAGAATCGCTCGGATCTCGCCAAGGTGCCCAGCATCAGCTTTTGTCTGTGCGGTGAGCCGCCCCTGTGCTTCTGGAAGCGCGACCAGAACCTGTCGAGTTGCGCTTTCAACTTCTCGAACCAGGTGACCAACCAGGTGTGAAGCTGTCCGGAGGGGTGGGCGCTGATTGGCGAGGAAATGCGCGTCCGCGTAGAAGTGCGCCGCTCCCTCGCTGATCAACCGCCTCAACAAGGCGTAAACGCGCTCGTGATGCGGTGCACGGAAACTGACTGGTCTCATCCGAACTCTACCTAGGCATCAGGCAGTGCAACGACCCGTTGCACTATTGGGTCGCGTCCGTCCACCGCAGAGCAACACTCGGCTCGCACAGCGTCCGTTTCCACAGTCACTTCTTCGTCCTCTTCTTCTTCGGTGACAGCTCTGCCTCGATTTGCTCGATTGTCGGCAAGCTTCCTTCGAGCTCCTTCGGCAGCTTCTCGAGCAGCTCGGTTTCCCACGCGGCAACACCGACGGGGCGCTTCAAGTGCCGAAGGGCGTACTCGACGACGAATTTGTTTTTGCTCCTGCAAAGGAGGATGCCGATCGTCGGCTGGTCGGCCTCGTGCTTCATCAGGTCGTCCACCGCGGAGAGGTACAGATTGAGCTGTCCCACGAAGGATGGATCGAAGGGTACGGCCTTCAGCTCGACCACCACGAAACAGCGCAGTCTGAGGTGATAGAAGAGCAGATCGAGCTTGAAATCTTGGTCGCCGACTTCGAGCTGCATCTGCCTCCCGACGAACGCGAACCCTGTCCCCAGCTCGAGGAGGAAGCGCTCAAGGTGATCGATCAGCGCCTGTTCGATCTCCCTCTCGCGGCGGGGGTCGGCCGTGCCGAGGAAGTCGAAGATGTACGGATCCTTGAAGGCTTGTGCCGCGAGGTCGGAGCTCACGGGCGGCAGCGTGAGCGCGAAGTTGTTCTGCAGCTTGCCCTGACGCTGGAACGCGTCTCGGTCGATGTGGTGCACAAGCACCGGCCGCGACCAGCCGTGCTCGATGGTCTGCCGGGCGTACCAGATCCTCTGAGCTGGCTCGTCGAGCCGCTCGAGAAGGGCGATGTTCTGGCGCCAGGGAATTTGTGCAACGACCCGTTGCACAATCTTGGAGTCGGGCCAGGCCGCAGCGAAAGCCCGCATGTATTTGAGGTTTCTCGGCGAGAGCCCCGCCATGTCGGGGAACTCCTGGCGCAGGTCGTACGACAGTCGATCGATCACCTTCGCTCCCCAGCCCTCGCGCGCCTGACGCTCGAGAATCGTCCGGCCTAGGTCCCAGTACAACCGAACCATCGCAGCGTTCGCAGCCAGAACCGTGCGCACCCGCGTCTGCTGGATGCGCGCCTTCAACTCGCGCAGCGTTTCAGCGTAGTCCCGAGGTACTTCGGACTTCGGCGGTGGCGCCGGGAACAGCGCCTCACCGTCTTCGCGCGCGCGCCCGTGCACGCGTCGCGTACTGCTCTTGCTAGGCCTCACGGGTGGCGGGGGCGCAAGCGCCGTAGATAAAGGCTTTTTGTTACCTGTCTTCTTGCGCGCCACGGGCACTCACATTGCACCGATAGGGCTACTCCAACAAGTCAGGAAGCGAACGACCGACCAGGGCTGCCAGCTGCAACGCTGAGTCAGCCCGGGTCATGCACCGCTGCGGTGACGCCATCTACGGAAAGTCGCAGCGCGCCAAGATCTCGCGCCACCTTGAAGCCGGAACAGCTCAGACGACTCGCTCGCGCAAAAGCTCTCGTCTCGCGATCCTATGCGACCGGCATGCCCAAGCCCCGACGCCCGCACGTAGCTTCCCCGGACGAAGTGAAAATCACGCGCGCGGGCGAGTACGCGGTCATCGCCTACGCCGACGACGCGGTCGCCACGACGCACCTCGAGCTCGGGAGCGAGAAGCTCGCCAGGATGACCGATGCCGAGATCTTGGAGTTCTGGAACAATGGGATCCGCGCGCGCGACGAATTCATGGCCGAGCAGGAGCTCGCCGCCATCGAAATCCCGATGGGCAAACGTCAGCTCCGCTATGAGGAACGTTCGGACCAGTGGGTGCCGCGCGGCGACGTCGTAAAAGGCATCGTCCTCGACGCGACCGGCAACGAAGATCTCGACGAACAGTTCGTCACGATCGACGGCCGCGACTTCAGCATTCGCGAGTTCGTCCGCATGCTGAGTCCGTTCGCCAGCTGGGGCTTTCGCCTCGTGTTCGTACCCGATGAGAACATCCACGAGGAGCCGACCATCGAGGTGCGGGAGCCGGAGGACCGGTAAATGGCAGGAGCACGACAGTGCGCGGTTTTCACTCAACGCACGTGACGCCGCGGCGGAGCGCCCGGCCATTACGGCTCCCCGACTCAGCCTGCGACCGCCGCGAGGCAACACTTCTTGTACTTCTTACCGCTGCCGCAAGGACACGGATCGTTGCGACCCACCTTGGGGCGGGTTGCCGTCGCAGCCTCCGCAGCCGCGGCGGCGCGCACGCGCTGCGTTTCGATCGCGCGCTGCTCGCGCAGGGCCCCGACGCGCGCATGCAACGAGTCGGACAGCGATCCGGCGATGCGCTCGTAGGCTTCGGTGAGGTCCCCCAAACCGGTAAGTGAGAATGCGCTGGTCCAATCCGGCTCGAACTCGCGAATCGCGCGCTCGAGGAGGGGCAGCGCGCGCTCGTCACCATAGTTCGCGAGGGAGTTCGCGGCCATGGTTGGCTCACGCTGGAAGTAGTCCTCGAGCAGTCGCCAGACGCGCTCGTCGCGCACGCCGAGCTGCGAGATGACCGAGCAGAAGGCATCCTGAGTGTCGGCGTCATCTGACTCTGCGTACTCGCGCAGCGCCGGCTCGAGCACCGCCGGCCCGAACTCTCCGAGACGGAGGAGTACGCGGTCGTGGAGGATTTCGTCCCACGAGGTCTTCCGGAGGGTACGGAGCAGCGGCTCGACGGCCTCGACCGCACTCAAGTCCGCGAGCAGATCGACCGCGTGAATGGGCGGCCAGCCCTCGCCAGGCGAGTCCGCGAGCGCGAGCTCCTCGTCCTCGAGTATTTCTAACAAGATTGGAACCGCTGCTGGACCCGCGGTGAGCACCCGGTCCTGCAGCTTCGAGGGGAGTCGCTCCCCGACCGCGCGGAGGTCAGTACGCAGGTCGCGGTCGGCGTCTGCCATCGGTGCTTGGCCCATCACGCTTTCTCTCGCATCCCTGCACCGACGAGCGCGGCGGCTGGCGTGGTCTCGCTTGCGTCCGAGACGTCCTGGTGAATCGCGGACGCGATAACCCGATCAGTCAGCTCCTCGAGATGCGCCCGCAATACAGACGACAGTTGCTGGTACTCCGGCCACAGCGTCTCGTCGGCGAAGCGCCGCGAGACCTTGGCCATGAGCGTTGTTCGGCGCTGCCCACGATACCGGTATGGCTGGATGCCGTACCGGCGGCAGAGCGCCATGAAGAGCTTGGCCGACCAGCCATCGGCCACAGTGAACTTGTACTCGATCGGCGGATCGGCTGCTTCCAGCGCTTGCAGCCTAAGTTGGATCTTCTTCCGCGCCTCCGCCGCCGCTCCGCGTTCGCCGTCGGTCGTCGCACCGGCAAACAGCGCCTCGACCGCGCGCAACTTCTCGAGCAGCCGCGCTTCGTCCGGGGTGTTGCCGTTCTCGGCCATGGCGCGGGCGTATCACGGAACGGCGTGGGCGCGGAGGTGGATCAGCGCGCGCGCCGATTGACCGTTTTCCCCCGGTCATGCGGGCGCTTTTGGGGAATGCAACCCAATCTCACCTGTCGAGCCGCGTGGCACCGTCGTCACGGTCCGGACAATGAGACACCGAAGCTCTATCGCTTCAGCGGTCGTGCCGGTGGTCGCCTGAAGCGCCAGCTGCAACGTTGACTTAGGCGCCGCGAGGTACACCTCGCCATCTGAGAAGAATCCTGCGGACGATCAAGAACGCCAAACAGACGACGCCAGCGTCGTAAAACAAGTCGGCGACATTGGCGACGCCTTGGCGAAAAATCGTACTGAGTGGGCGCGAGTAGACGAAATCAACTATCTCGTGCGGAGGTAGGACAAGCCCCAGCAGATTGCCGAGGGCCGCTGCCGAGAAGAGCGTCGTCGCTGTCCTCCACACCCCCGCGCGCGAGAGCCACCACAAGCTCAAAAAAAGAAAGGAAGTACCTACGCGCGCAAGGGCCACTAGAACTGCATAAGGGAGCGATGCGAAGACGGGTCGCATGAGTACCGCCACCGCGCACCCCAGCGCGAAGGCGACAGCGCTCCAGACAATCTTCGCCACAAACGACTGCCCCTTCTTCTGGAAAAATAGCAGGTACCCGCCAACCGCGAGGTAGCCGAAGCTGCCCGCCATCGTCCGCCAAGGGGTTGCTTCCAATGATCGCGCCCAGCTTCCCATCCCGGTACGATTGGTTCTGAGGACAAACTGAAGCAACGCGGAGTGCTCTACTGGTACTTCCCGGCGGAGAAGCATCCATGCAAGCTCTTTGGTCACGAGATCGGTAGCAACCAGCGTAGCGAGTACCACCGCACGGATAGTCGACTCACGGCCCCCAGCGGAGTTCCCAGCTCGCATCACGTGCGCCTAACGTACCAGGTTTCAGCTGCGCCGGCCGAGCGAAGGCGAGGGCGGCGTCTGCTGCAAACCGGAGTGAGGCAGAGCCTTCCAGCGCGGCCCGTCGGAGGGTTGAGTTGCCGCGTAGACGATGTGCAGAACACGACGGTGACCCGCGCTCGCACGCCGGCCAGAACGGTGCAAGAGCAGCGGGCGTAGGACCAGAACATCGCCGCGCCCGACGACGCACGGACGGTAGTCGGAAAGGGGAACGGCGCGAATCGCATCCGTTTCCAAGACACCACGACGGTGCGACCCAGGTACCACCTCAAGCGCGCCGTCGTCCGGGCCAACGGCATCAAAATGAACACGGAGTACCACAAGTTCGCCCAGCGTCTCTGTAGAGGGCTCGGCATATGCAACATCGTTCCGAATGGTCTTTGGCACGCCAGTCCCAGTTTCGATGGGCATCAGCCGATCCTGATGACCGGGAACGCTCCAATTCGCATCCAGCTGCTTGTCGAAAAAGATAGCGTCGATCGGAAACGCGGCTCCAAGGAAGCTTTGAGCCAAGGCGGACACTCCCGACGTCTCGAGCTCGAACCTCAGACGAGTTGAGGACCATAGCAAGCCACGAATGCCGTACGTTGCCCCGGATCGAGACCGACTCCGTTCAAGACCCGCGATGGGTGCGCAAGCACCGAGCAGTCGAGCGAGCGCGCGATCATCGACCGCGTCGCGACAGCAGACGAACCCCGAGGCCTCAAGCATTGCTAGCATTGCTCGCGCCTTTTCTACGCGGCCGAGCCGGCGATCTGCCATTCAAGCGTGCGTGCACCACGCGGGACCTCGTCCCCGAAGCCATGGCACTCGAGGGTCAGCGTATGCTCGTGCATAAACACGACAAAGCCGACAGTGATGTTCTCGAAAGTACCGGTGACGATTGGGGTTGAGAAGACCGAGCGCTCTGTAGGAAATATCTCGTGCATGGCCTTGGCAAAGTACCCGACGCCGGTCTCGTCAACCTCGACCGGTAGATCGAGGCGGACCGCTACGTCCAGCACTTCGCCAAGAACGCGTCCACCGAGAAGCCTACTGATCACCTCTCGCTCATAGGGAACGAACGGCATTGCTCCTGCCTAACGTAGCGGCGTTCAGCTGCGGACGCCAGAGGGAGCGCCCGAGCGGAGCGAGGCGGCGAGCGAAGAAGGCCGCCAGCCGCAACGCAGCGTTAGCTAGCGCTCGCGCCTTGCGCGCTTGGCCGCTTCCAGAAGCGCACGATACCCCAGATGAGGCACGTGAGCGCAGCGCCGGCGAGCAGCACGGCCAACCAAAAGAAAACGATGGCGCCGTGCCGAAATTGCTCCAGTTCGACAACAGCCCCTCCGCCCGCAGCGAACGAGCCGTTCATGAGTGCTCCCAGGAAGCAGTAAGCTGCACCGAGAAACAAGACTGCAGCACCGAGGAACCAGAGATATGTCCGGGTGGAGTATGTCAATTGGGTCCGTCATCCTCGGGCCAACCAGGACGCACAGGCTTGATCGCATCGACTAGGCGCCAAATTGACAGACTGAGGTCGAGGCCTAGGTCAAGGCCGAAGTATGCCGTCAGCTGGCCAATGATCTTCACTCGAGGCGTGGGAACAGCGTCGAGAAGCGAAGCCTCGTCGGTAAGAACGATCGGCTGGTACTCCGGATCAGGCTCCGCAATATTGATCAGAAGCTGCACCTCGCGCTGGCGCGCGTCCGTCTCGGTGGACGGGGCCACCTCGATACGGCGGTCCGGCTTCGATGACATCGTCTGCTAACGTACCGGCGTTCAGCTGCGGGCGCCAGATGGAGCTGCCGAGCGTGGCGAGGTGGCGACCGACCAAGCGCGCCAGCTGCAACGCTGAGTTGGGTGGCGCCTCTATGCGGAGTAACAACGTGGGCGACCAAAACTATGGAGCAGTCGGCCATGGAACAAGCGCAAGCAATGCGGCCGCCGCTCCAACAACTATGAAAACTGCGGCCCAAGCATAAGCTGTCCTTCCCGAATACACGCGCGCCGGCCCAGATCTTCCACGAACTGCGATTTGCCCGCACACCACGCCAAGGATGCCCGTTATTCCAAGGGCTGACCCAATAAGGAGAAGGAAGACAGCACGTTTCATGACTATGATAAGGAGGAAGGCGACGATCGACGTGAGCGACACCCGCACACGGTGATTCACCTCGGTCGTCCAGGGAATTGCGACCCATGCGATCCCGGCGAGCACAGCGAGTCCAAGCAACCATGCCGGCGCCGGGTCGTTGGGCGCCGCTCGGCGTCGCACAAATGCGATGAGGCCAAAGGCGATCAGAACACCTTCGCTTACGCGGACAGCTCGAACCCGGTCCATCCTGTCCGCGCAACGTACCGGCGTTCAGCTGCGGGCGCCAGTACCTCGACGAATACGATTGCGCCTGCCAGTCGATGCTTCTCATCGCGACGGGCGTTCCGAGCGCGCGACCCGCATCACGCGCTACGAGAAAATCATGAATTGCGGCATTCCGTCATGACTCCTTGCCGCGGCCCCCCCGCCGCAAGGCACATTTCGTGAGAGCTTCGAAGTCTTCGGCAGTCGCCCTCCCCTCACGAATCTTGGTGAAGAGCTCACGTTCAACAGGATCGAGTGTTTCCTCATCCAAGAGTTGCGGCGAAGCAATCGCCTCGCCGGGAGCCTGCGTCGCGGAAGCGACGACGGGCTTGCTCGCCACCGCCTGGTCTGGCTTCGCCGTTTTGCTGTCCAGATACCCGATGGCCAGCATCGCCGCTGCCGGCAACAACAGCAGCAATGCTGCCGCAAGATCGCCGTCGCTGCTGCTCGACCCAGGCTTCTTGGTGCCGAGCCCGTCGATATGCGCCAGAACCCGCCGATGCGACTCCGCCTCCTCCATGTCTCGCACCTTGGCGCGGAGCTGATCGAGCTGATCGCCGATCCGAGCCTGGCTGTTCTCGCGTCGCTCGCGGACGTCCTCTTCGTCGTTGCGCTTGGCCCAGGCATCGAACTCGACGTCCCGCCGATGCAGCTGCGCCTCGGCCTGGCGCTGCTCGCGTTGCTCAGCGTCCTGGTCGTGCTGAACCTTCGCGACCTCGCGCGCATGCGCGAGCGCCTCCACTTTGGCGCGCTCGAAGACGAGCTTCCCCTCCTGCCGGCCGCGCTCGAGTTCACCCGAAGCAACGAGCTTCTGGACCATCGTCCGCGACACCCCGAGAATCTTGCAGGCCTCTCGCATCGTGATGAATTCGTGTTCCATCGAAATCCTCCAAAATCTTGTAGGTCGGCAGCGCGCGTACCTCGGGGCGCGCGCGCGTTGCCCAGCCATTGCCCAAACGTTGCCCAACTCAGCTCGACTCGCGTCGACTCACGGGCACTGGCGGAGAGAGAGATTCGATCTGCTTTCGTCTTCTATTTCACGGCGTTGGCTCGCAAAGTCGCGTGCCGCCTAGAGTTGTTGCCAACGCCGTTCGCAGGATTCGAATCCCTCCCTCTCCGCCGACTTAACCTCGCTTGCATGAACGCGGCGCCCGAGAGGGATCGCAGGGCATGCAAGCCACTGGCGATCGTGCCTTCAGATTCAGATTCCGCTAGGATTCTCCGTGCTCGGAGACGCGGCGGGGGGCTCCACAAAGTATCGGGGAACAAAATGCGAACGGCGCCCGAGGGGGCGCCGTTCGACGAGCTGCCGTCGCGAGACGGCGATGATCAACGCGGACTCATTCCTTGTCGAGCTTGCCGACCAAGCCGAGCGTGAAGAACGCTCCCATGTACTTGAAGTGCGGGCGCACCTTCATGTCGACCTTGTACCAGCCGGCGTTGCCCGGCACGTCCTCCACCGTGATCTGAGCTTGGCGGAGCGGACGGCGGCCGCGCACTGCGGGCGTGACCGAGTCCATGTCGGCCACGTACTGGCCGATCCACTTGTTGAGCTCCTTCTCCAGATCCCCGCGCTCCTTCCAGCTGCCGATTTGCTCGCGCTGCAGCACCTTCAAGTAGTGCGCGATGCGGCAAACCACGAACATGTAGGGGAGCTGCGTGCCGAGCCGGTAGTTGAGCTCGGCGTCCTTGCCCTCGGGGGATTGCCCGAAGTACTTCGGCTTCTGCGCGCTGTTGGCTGAGAAGAACGCCGCGTTGTCGGAGTCCTTGCGATAGGTGAGGGCGATGAAGCCTTCCTCGCTGAGCTCGAACTCACGGCGCTCCGAGATCATCACCTCGGTCGGCACCTTGGTTTGTACCTCGCCCATCGCCTCGTACTGGTGGAGCGGCAGATCGTCCACCGAGCCGCCGGCTTGAGGCCCGATGATGTTCGGGCACCAGCGGTACTTGGCGAAGCTGTCGGCCACGCGCGTGGCGAGCGTGTGAATCGCGTTGCCCCACAGGTACTTCGGGTGTTGCCCGACGACGTCTTCCTCGTACTGGAAGGACTTCGCCGGCACGGTGCTGTTGCCATACGGCAGGCGCAGCAAGAAACGTGGCATCACCAGACCGACGTAGCGCGCGTCCTCCGACTCGCGGAACGCTTGCCACTTGGCGTATTGCGGACCCTCGAAGATGCTCTTTAGGTCCTTCAAGTTGGGCAGCGACAGGTAATCGTTGCCGCCCAAGAACTGCGGCCCCGCCGCCGCGAAGAACGGCGCGTGCGACATGGCCGCGACGGCCGCGCAGCTCTGCAAGAGCCCCATATCTTGCGGGCCCGGACCGAACTCGTAGTTCGCGAAGATGGCGCCGTAGGGCTTGCCGCCGAACTGGCCGTACTCCGCCGTATAGCCGATGCGATACAGGCCGCATTTGGTGATCTCGGGCGCGTCCTCGAAGTCGGCCTGCAGATCGTCCTTCGAGCAGTTGAGCAGCTCGACCTTGATGTTCTCGCGAAAATCCGCGCGATCGATCACGAATTTGAGGCCGCGCCACGCCGACTCCAGCTTCTGGAAATCCGCGTGGTGCATGATCTCGTCGACCTGCTTCGAGAGCTTCTTGTCGATTTCGGCGATCATCGAGTCGACGAACGCCTTCTCGACCTTCTCCTGCGCGTGCTGCGGAGTGAGCAGCTCGGCGATGAATGCCTCGACGCCGCGGCGAGCGACGTCGTAACCGTCGTCTTTCGGCGAGAGTTTGGTCTCGCTCAGGATCTCATCGAGCAGCGAGCCGCCTTCGACGGTGGTAGTCGCCGCGCCGCCCTGGACTTGTTCTTCTGCCACGTTCAGCCTCCAGCCTTATCAGAAACACCGAGCTCACCGAGCAGACGTTGCCGCGCCGCCTCGTCTTGGAGCAGCGCCTGGATCTTCCGGCGGAATGCCGGCACGTTGCCGAGCGGCCCCTTGAGCGCCGTGAGCGCCGTGCGAAGCTCCATCAGTTTTTTCAGCTCCGGAACCTGTTCGACGATCGAATCAGCCGTGAAGTCGTTCAGCTTCTTGAACTTGAGCGAGACGCTCAGGTTAGCGCCGCCCTCCCCTGATAGCTTGTCGGGCACGCCGACGGTCACGCCCAGATTTTGCTCGGCGAGCACCTGCTGAAAATTGTCCTTGTCGACGTTGATCGGCTTGCGCTCTTCCAGCGGTCGCGGATCGGGTCGACCCGTGTAGTCGCCCATGAAGAGCATCTTGAGCGGAAGCTCGACCTCTTGTTGAGCGCCCCCAATGGAGGACTTGTACGTGATGTTTACGCGCTCTTGCGGAGCGACGGAACCTTCCTTAGCTGCCATCGAGAGATCCCCTAATCATGTGTTCGGGTGACTGAATCGCGGTCCAACAGCGGACCCAACGAAAACCGCACCATCCTCTAGCACGGATTCCGCGAGAAAATCGAACTCAACAGACATGGCCGCAGGATCACGGCCCGGCCAGCTTCAGGGCGGCGGCCGGATCGAGGCGGCACAGCCGATCGAAGACGGCGGCCCACGAGCCGCCGTCCGCGCCAGGCTTGCTCGGCGGCTTGATGCAGGCGGCCAACGCACTGAACAGAGAAGCACACAGCTCCGGCTCCCAGACCTCGAGCCGGTGCGCGTCGGCCTCCTGCAAAAGACCCTCGAGGATGGGGCGGGCGACCTCCGGCTTGCCGCCCGTGAGCGCCAGCTTGGCCACGTTGAGCCGCGCGCGGAACCGCGTGCGCGCGTCGGCGCCGCGGCTCGCGAGCTGAATGGCGAGCCCGAGCCCCTCGCCGATCTTGCCGCTGCCGACGAGCTCTTTTGCTTCCTTGAAGCGCTCGGCGAGCTCCTCGTCTTCGGGGTTGGCGCGACTCGCGCCGCCTGGTGACCCGCCACCCCATTTCTGGCGCTCTTGATCGAGCCACGATTGTGTCGCGGCGTCGGCGAACGCCGTGCCGTCGGCAAACGTCAAGCCGACGATGGCTGGGTAACGCGTGACGAACCCAACGATTTCGCGACCGACCGACTCGCGCGCAGGCAAGAACAAAGCACCGAGCCGATCCATGGCGAGCGCAACCATGCGGTGTAGATCGAACCAGAACAGGAACGTGCCGGTCATGTCCTCGGCAGTGTTCAGCAGCTCCAGCCATTGCTCGCCGGCGAGCTGCGTCTCGAGCTTCTTGCGCTGATCGGCGGGCGGCGGCGGAATGCGCGTCGCGCGTCCTTCCACGGGCGGCACGGCGCGCACCGTCAGCCAAGCGCCCGTGCGTTGCAGACGGTACGGCCAGGCCTGTGCAGGATCCGCCTTGCGCAGAAACTTGGCGGCTTCGCAGATGCTTTTTCCGAGCGCGCGCAGCGCGGCCACCGCGTCTTCGGCGCTGGTTACGGCCGGCGCGGCGGGCGCAGAAAACCCGCTCGGCGCGGCGGCGGGCGCCCCCGCAGCGGCCGGGGCGGCGGGGGCCACCGCTTCCGGCACGGGAGGCGGCGGCGCTTCGGCCGGCACTTGTCGAATCTTGTCGCGCAGGGCGCCGCGCAGGGCGCCCATGCCCGGATAGAGATCGCCGAGCTTCTCCGAGAGCAAGCCGTCGAGCGACTTGTAGAGCTCTTCGAGTGCCTGCAAGGGTTCGCGATCGCCGGCAGTCGGCGTGAGCTCCAGCAGCCACGCGGCGGCCTGCTCGTTGAGCCAGCCGGCGAGGTTTGCTCGCGCGCGGCCGCGCTTGGCGTCGGGGTACATGTTGTCCCAGAACTTGCCGCTCAACTGATGGGTCAGCGAGAAGCCCTCCAGCAAGCCGTTCAAGCCCGAGGTCTGCATGCGGGCGACGCTCAACCAGACCGCGAGCCGAAAGTCCTTGGCCTTCCCCTTGAGCAGGCCGTCGCCCAGCGCGATCATGTCGTCCCAGGCCGGCGTGCCGCCACTCATCGACGTGAGCTTGTCGAGCTCGAGCTTCACCTTCTCGAAGTCGGGTTCGTAAGCGGGGTCGTTGCCGGCGGGATTGTCGCCGGCGATCGGCTCCAGGAACGGCTGCGCTTTTTCGACCAGGGTCTCGATCAGGGCCATGGGTATGCCTCTTTGTCAGCGTTGAAACGCCATCATGAAATCGGCGACGTTGCCGTCGCCGCGGCTGAGCGCCGCCGCCAACCCGGGCGGCAGCCGCGCGAGGATCGCGCCGACGTCGACGGCGCTCGGCCTCGTCAGATCGCACACGTGATCGCTCTCTGGGTTCGGAACCCACAGCTCGCACAGAGAGCTCGGCGGCACGTCGCCGAGCTGCAGGAGCGCCTCACCTGAGCCGTCTTGCACGGACCAAAACACGGTCGGCACGGTGCTCTGCCAGCCCGCCGCGCGCCGCGCGATGTCGATCCAAAAGGCTCCCGCGCCCACGCCCGCGCTACCGAGCGGCACGCGCACGGACAGCGGCGTCGGCGGCTCTTCGCGCCCCTGCCACGGTAAGATCGCTTCCCAGATCGTGTGCACGGCGTGGACGGCGTGCGCTTGCACTAGGCTCGGCTCGGCGCCGAGCACGGCGGTCCAAGCGCCGGCGAGCGACGTCGCCTCCGCCCAGGTCGCGTACTGTCGCAAATCCTCCTCGAACGGGAAGAACGGCGCTGCGCCGCCCGGCGTGAGAGCGCCCTCGACGCCGGCGATCGCCTGCAGCGGCTCAGGCGCGAGCACGACGTCCGCCATGTGTTGCAAGAGGTCGCCGAACGAGAGCGGGGCGACGTGCGGCCGACCGCTCAGCGTGGCGGCGTCGACGATCGCGTAGGCGCTGAGCGGGAAGTGTCGCTCGGCCGCGTCGCGGCTCGGGCGCAACGCCCCCACCACGAGCTGACCGAGCGGAGCGCGAAACACGAGCGCGAACACGCGCGGCTGCTCCAGCGCCTGCCGCCACACGTCGGGACGACGCGACAGCGGCCAGCTCACACCGTGCTCGAGCCACGAACGGAACACCTCGGCCGCGCCGTCCGCGGGACCGTAGCTCAGAAAGTCCCCGGCTTGAGGAACCTTTCCGTACAGGCCGAATCGGAACGTGTTCGGCGCGTCCAGGCGGCGAGAAAGCGGGTTCATTTCGCGTTAATTGTCGCGATCACGCGCGGACACTTGTACCTCTTGAAGAGCGCTGTTGAAAGCGTCGCGTCCGAATTCGTGCTGCGCAGATCGAGCTTGAAGAACGCGCCCGGCGCGCGAAGCTTCCAGGTGGCGACGAGCGTCGGTGCCCCGTCGGGCCGGCCGCCGGCCGTGCCGGGCGTCATGTCGGTAGCCGCGTCGAGCAGGCGGAAGAAACCGAAATCGCCGGCGCGGATGATCTCCTCGTCGAGGCCGGCGAAGCCGCGCACGCGCGCGCGCGCGCCGTGCGTCTGGGCGTCCTTGGCCGGCCAGCGCGCCTTGAGCCACTCTTCGGGCGTGTTCTTGTACACGCGGCTCTCACCGTCGATTTCCAAGCGCACTTCGGCGACGTCCGAGCTCACCGAGTGCAGGTTCACTTCGAACTCGAGATCCGGCGCCTCGGCTTTCTCCGGAAAGACCGCGTTCGAGATTTGATTGCCGCGCTTGAGGCAATTGCTCAGAAACTCGTCGTCGAAATTGACCGCGGACTGGAAGCGGCGCTTGGCACGGAAATCCTCGCCGCTCTTCTCGAGCGAGCTCGTGAGGTTCTCGTTGTAAAAGCCCCAGAGCAGGCCCTTGGTCGGCTGAAAAAAGGCCGTAAAATCTTCGATCTTCGCGTCCTTCGGCGAGTCCGCGAACGGGTACAAGGGCTCGAGGGTGCTGTGCCACTTGTTCCAGACCGTGACTTCCCACAGGCCGCTCGCCGCCCCGCCCGAGTCGTTCACGACGCCGCTCCACGCGCCGGTGATCGGCCGCATCAAGAGCGGCGACAGCATCGGCCGCGTGAAGCCGTCTTGTCCGGCGAGCAGGGCGCTCGTCGTGCGAAACGCCTGCTCGAACTCGCCGGAGATGGCCTTGGTGTCCTTGGGCGCCTGTGAATCTCTCAGATCCGTAAGTACGCCGACCAGCTTGGCGAGGAGCGCCTGGTACTGCGCGAGCCCGGTGGGCGCCTCGGCCTTGTCGCCGCCGGCCGCCGGCGGCACCGCGAAATCGGAGAGCGGCTTGAAGGTCCGCTCCACGAGCGAGACCGGGCGCTTGGGCGCTTCCGTGCCGCCGTCCCCCAGCCGCTTTTTGATTTCTTGCTTGGCGCGCTCGGTGAGAGTCGCTTCCAGGTCCGGCTGCGTATCGCTCAGGTCGATCGTCACGTTTTCGTGCAGCGTGCGGAGCAGCCGCAGGTACGGCCACTCGGGCTCGCTCAGCGCGTTCAGCTCGTCGAGCGCCGCGAGTGCGTTTTCCGGCTGCGTGACGTCGATGTCTTGCAGGAATTTGCTCCAGGCGTTGCTGAAGCGCAAAAAGTACAGGTCGCGCAGCTTGGCGATCTGGCGCTCGACGGCCTCGCCGGCCTTGGCCTGCGATTCGCCGAGCACCCAGCGCTCGTCGGCGAGCTTCGACTGCTGCGCGCCGAGCAGCACCTTGATGCGATCCCAGCCCTGGTTCGTGTAGGCGCCGTCGACCTGCACGTCTTCCTTCGACTTCACGAACGGCGCGACCGAGCCGTAGAAGATGTTGGCCAGACGAATCGGCGGAATTTCGGCGTTGGCGTCGCGCACGAGCACGTCGTACATGCGGTCGAGCTGCGGCGCCTGCAGCAGGATGCCGCGCACGCGGGCGATCAGTGGCGGCTGCGTCTTCCAGGCCTGGATGTCCTTGCGCTGCATGAACTCCAGGTAATAGTGAACGAGCGGCGTCGCCTTGGCCTTGAGCTCCGGATCGGTGACGTGCACTGCGTCCGCGAATTCGGCCGTGAGCCGCGGCGCGGCCCAGTCGACGTCGAGGTGCTCGAGCTGGCCGAGCATGATGTAGAGCTTGAGCTCGTTGTAGTACTGCGCGAAGAGGGCCGGCGGCAGCGTACCCATGCTGGCCAGCGCCTGCAGCTTGCTTTCGAGCTGCGTGCGCGCCGGTTGCGCGATGCCCGCCTCGACCGAGCCGAGAAACGTGTCGCGCAGCGCCTCGAACAGCGTCCCGCCCGCGTACATGCCCCAGCGCATGCTGAACGGCGCGCCGTTCTTGTCCCAGTCGTCGAGCTGCTTGAGCTGCACGCGAGCGGGCTCGAGCCGCTTCACTTTCTCGAGCACGGGGCTCGAGTCCTTCCAGTTCGTGCTGAACGCCGTGTTCGCGATCCCGTCGGTGTCGTGGATCAGGGTCTCGTTCTTGCCGAACGAAATCGCGGCCGGCACGATCACGAGCAGCGCCATGGCCACCGCCGCGACCGCGATGCCGGCGCGAGCGAGTCGCTGCCGCCGCAGCTCGCTCGCCGTGCGCCCGGCCAGATCTTGATCCGGGAAGATCACCTTTCGGAACAGATCGGTGACGAAGTAGCTCTTGGGATCGCCCTGCACGGTCTCGCCCGCGGGCGGGCGCAGTCCGAACGCGCGCGCCATGCCGCCGATCACGCGATCGATCGGGCGCCCCTCCTGCGTGCCGCTCGTGAAGTAGAAGCCGCGGAAGATCGGGTTCTCCTGGAAGCTGTTGCGCTGGAACAGCAGGCCGACGAACTCCTCGAGATCGCGCTGCAGGGCGCGGAATTCGAGTGGAAATTGGAAAATCTTCTGGCGCGCCTCGCTATAGCGCTCCTTGCCGATCGTGCGCAGGGCCCGCGCGTGAATGGTAGTGGCGAGCGCCTCGAACTCGTGCGTGAACGCCGTCCGCGGATCTTGCGCCTCCGAGGCCTGCACCGGGAACGTCGAGCCGAAGATTTGATCGCGCTCGCTCTTACGCAGGTCGCCCCAGAACTCAACGAAGCCCGCCACCAAGTCGACCTTGGTGAACACCACGTAGACCGGCAGCACCATGTCGAGCCGCGTCATGATCTCGTCGATGCGCGAACGGAGCTTCTGGGCGAAAACGGCGATCTGCTCCTCGTTGGCCTGAATCAAATCCGAGACGGCGATCGCCACGAGCAGCCCGTTCAGCGGCTTCTGCGGGCGGAAGCGCCGCAGCAGGCCGAGAAAGCCGAGCCACTCTTCGCGGTCGTCTTCCTGCGTCGCGTAGCGCCCGGCGGTGTCCAGCAAGATCGCTTCGTTCGTGAACCACCAATCGCAGTTGCGCGTGCCGCCCACGCCCTTCAGGCCGCCGCCGCTCGGGTCGAGGAACGGAAAAACGAGGCCGGAGTGCCTGAGCGCTGTCGTCTTGCCCGAGCCGGGCGGCCCGATGATGGCGTACCAGGGCAAGGCGTACAGCGCGCGGTTGCCGTATTTCTTGCCGATCTTGGTCTGCTTGAGCGCGGCGATGCCCTGTTCCACGCGCCGCTGGAGCTCGAGGATTTCCGCGCGCCGATCGGGCCGCGCGGTGGCGGCCTGCATCTCGCTCTGCTTGATGATCTCGCGCTCGAGGGCACGCGCGCGCGCCGTGGCGCGCATGCGTCGGTACACGAGCACGCCGACGACCATCAGCACCACGCCGACGGTGGCCGCGATGCGCAGCCCGAGCGGGACCTCGATCGACAAGAAGGAGAGCGCGAACGGGACGCCCCAAATCAGTATCAGCAACAGAACGGCGACAACCCACAGCCACATCGCTTCACCCTTGTTCCTGGTCGAGAGCTTCGGGACGGCGCTCCAGCGCCGACACCGGCGCTGCCGGTCGCGCCGGGGCCTCACGGCGGATTCGATCCGCCGCGCTCGAGGCGTTCGAGCGCGAGACAATCAGCAGCACCACGAACCCGAGCACGGCCAGCGCGAGCAACCCGGCGCTGACCATTACCAGCGGCGCGCCGCGCGGCACCAGCGTGCGCGTATTGTCCCGCGCGGAGCCGCGGGCGCTGATTTCGTCGCTGTTCGGCAGCCGGCGGTTGAGCAGCGCCGCCGTGTGCTCGGTGACGGCGCCGATGTCGCCGGTGCCGGGCACCGCGTATTTTCCTTGAAACCCGAGCGCGAGACACAGGTAAAAAATCTCGAGCACCGGCGCGCGGTTCGGCTGCTCCTGGAGGGCCTGCATGCGCGTGAAGAAGCCCTCGCCGGCGGTGTTCTCGTTGAAGTACGTGAGCTGCAGCGGCTGGTTCATCCACTGCTGACGGCCCGGCCACTCCGAGCGCAGGATCTGCTCGTCCATGAAGGCGACGATCGCGTACATCGCTTCGCCCACGTCCTGCTGCGGGATGTTGGCGTCGTTGCCGCGGGCTCGCATGGTCTCGAGCAGCGTGGTGATGCGCTGGCGCAGCACTTGCGGCGCGGGCAGATCCGACGCCCCGGCGAGCTGCATCGCCAACGTCAAGCAGTCTGCGCAGACCCAATACATTTCTTCTAGCATCTGGTATCCCAGCTCACAGGTTCTGTGGATCGACGGCGTACAGCGCCAAGTTCAAGGCCTCGCGCGGCAGCGGGTGATAAAGCGCGATCGTGCCGGTGCCCTGGATGTCCATCCAGTAGTTCGGCGTCTTTTGCAGCTTGAAAAACATCGTGCCCGGCCGCACCGGCAGCGCGCCCGGCGGCCGATACTCGAGATCGATCTGCACGCCGTTCACTGCGGAGTTGAGCAGCGCGCCGATCTGGCCCCAGGAAGCGACCTTGGACAGCTTGGGCAAGCGCTCGCGCACCTCGGCCTCCGGCAGCGTGCCGCTGACCGCCAGGAAAAACTCGTAGCGCAGCACGGCGGCGTCCTCGATCTTGCCGAGGTGCATGCCGTCGTCACGGCGCTGCAGCGGAATCTCGACGTAGCGCTCCGCGATCACAGAGTTCAAGAGCGAGAGAGCGCGCGCGAACATCGGCTCGAACACGTCGCCCAGGGCTAGGAAATTGAACTTTGGAATCGCGGTCGGATCGCCGTCCACCGCGAACGTGCACAGCTTTCCGATCAATTCCGCCAGCACCAGGTAGGCCCGCTCCGGATGGACCTCGCCGTAGTCGACCAGGTGGGACACCGCCGGGATGCTCTCATTGAGCGTGTTCAGCAGCCAAAATTTGGCCGCGTCGTCCGCCCGAAAGTCGATCGCCGCCGCGCTGCGCTGCCGGCGCGAGGCGGCCAGGCTGCGCTGGCGCGTGGTCATCGCCAGGAGCACCCGCCCGAAACCGGCCATCAGGAACGGCGAAGCCGAAATACACAAGATCGGCGGCACGAACGTATCGCGCAGCACGATCGCGCCGCCGCTACCGCGCACGAGCTCCGCGATCTGCAGCGAGTCGAACGCCTCGCGACGCTCGTCGCCGATCAGGATGCGCAGGTTCGGCTTGGCCCAGGGCACGTCCTGCTGCCCGATGCCGGTGTTGCCGTCCGGCACGCGCCGCTGCTGGCGGGTATAGCGCGCCACCGACGAGGGCTTGCCGACCAGATCGATGTTCTCCGTCGAGTCCGACTGGTGCGGCAGGGCGACGTGCACGCCGAGCGAGGCCAGATGCGCCGGGAAGCTGCTGTCCAACTGGCGCGGCGGCGGCGCGTCGTCACCCGACTCGTTGCATACGATCGGCGTTCCATTCGGCAAAATCGCGGCGATCTGCCGGATGCGCAGCTGGCCCGCGGCGAGCGCGCGCTCGTCGATCTCGAGCTCGGTGACGCCCCAGCTGAGCGGCAGCGCGGCGTGCATGCGCTCGTTGACGTAGCCCTCGTGGTAACTGTCGAGGACCTGGAAGTGGTGCTGGGTCAGAAATAGACCCTCGGTCCAAACTGGCTTGCGAAGCGTCATGGTGCTCCGAGCTTGGGCGGCTGCAGCGCTGGCGCGGACGGCGTGGACGGCACGGACGGCGTGGACGGCACGGACGGCACCTTGGGGCTCGGCTTGCTCGCGCCGGAAGCGGCCTCCGACTTGTTGCCCGCAAGCGGCACCGTCGACACGCGCCCCTCCGGAAAGTCCTGAGCGTGCTCGACGCCGTCCTCGATGTGCGTGTCGTCCACCCAGATGAAGAAGGTCGGGTTCGAGATGGGTCCGGCGCCGGCTTCACACTCGCCGTTCGCGCAAGCCGCCGCGCCGCAGCTACCCTTGGCCGGCGACGGCGGAAATTCGAACGACGTGAACCAGCTCTTGCCCTTCGGCGTGCGAAACAGCGCTGCGGCGATCATGAACTGCGCGGATTCGTCGCGCTCGAACTTCAGCTGCGTGCGGGTGTTCGGGTAGACCGGCAGCTCGTCGACCTTGACCAGATCGTCCTTCAGCGTGTCCGCGTCCTGCTTCCAGATCTCGTCGAACGAGGCATTTTGGAAGCGTGTGTCGGTCTTGAGCTGATAGATGCGGACTTGCACCGGGCGCGCGTCGCCGCTCGGATCGGGGTTGATGTACGGCGAGCTGATGATGGCCGCAGAGATGATCTGCAGGGTGCACTTCTCCGGCTCCTTGGCGGCCGGGGCGGGCGTGGACGAGCACGCCCCCGAGCTCAGGACGGCCAGCACCGTCGCCAACAGCAGCAGGACCCAAACGCGCGACGCTCGTTTCACTCCGACTTGCCTTTCACGCACGCGATGGCGCCGGCTTCGTCCAGCACGAGCTCGAGCGCGGACAGCTGCTCGCTCTGGGCCATTGCGCGCAAGATTTCGTTGGACAGGATCGGCAACACCGATCCGCGCAGGATATGATCGATGTTGCGCGCGCCGCTCTCCACCTCGCGGCAGCGCTCGACCACGGCAGACACGACCTCCGCACTGACCGTGAGCCGCAGGCGATGCGAGTCCCAGGCGCGCCGCACGACGGCGTCGAGCTTGTGGCGCGCTATCTCGAGCAGCGCGTCCGAGCGGATCGGCACGTACGGGATCGCAGTCATGCGCGCGAGCAGCGCGGGCTTGAAGTACGCGCTCAGCGTCGGCTTGACGAGCTCCACGAGCTCTTCGAACGCCGGCAGCGGGCGATCGGGCGCCGCGGCCTGCGTGATCAGATCGGTGGCCAGGTTCGAAGTGAGCACGATCACGGTGTTCTTGAAGTCGATCACGCGGCCTTCACCGTCGGCGAGCATGCCCTTGTCGAACACCTGATAAAACAGGTTCAAGACTTCCTTGTCGGCCTTCTCGACCTCGTCGAGCAGCACGACCGAATAGGGCCGGTGGCGCACGGCCTCCGTGAGCACGCCGCCCTCCCCGAAGCCGACGTAGCCCGGCGGAGAGCCGATCAAGCGCGACACCGTGTGCCGCTCCTGAAACTCGCTCATATTGATGGTGGTCATGAAGCGCTCGCCGCCGAACATCAGATCGGCCAGGCCGAGCGCGGTCTCCGTCTTGCCCACGCCGCTCGGGCCGACCAGCAGGAACACGCCGAGCGGCGTGCTCGGCGGCTTGAGCCCGGAACGCGCGGCCCTGAGCTCGCGCGCGATCAGCGAGAGCGCCGCTTGCTGGCCGCGCACGCGCTGGGTCAAGCGATCTTCCAGCGACAAGATGGCCTGCACGTCGTCGGCCACCATCTTGCC
>DASXKQ010000336.1:0-4722 GCA_036496745.1 Polyangiaceae bacterium | reverse complement strand
GGAAAAGCGACCGACACGGACGCCGAGCTCGAATTTGCGCTCGCGCCGAGCTCCGCGTCCTCGCCGGACAGCAGCGCACCGAGCGCGCCACAGGTTTCACCGAGCGAGCGCGCGGCGCTCTAGGTTGGCTTTTGGTTTGGTGTCGTCGCTGAACCAGGCCTGGCGACTTCGCTAGGAAGCGTGCGCCGATTCAGCCTTTGCGCGCGAGATCTGGCGTGAATTTCAGCTCGAGCTCGAGCGCACGCTCCGGATCGCGACCGCGCGGCGCCGCCTTGGGCTTGAAGCGCGGGTCGGTTTCGAGCGCTTGAAAGACGGCGGCCACGAGGCGCGGTTTGAGGATACGCTGGAACTCTTCATGCCAGGCCAAGCCGTCTTCGTCGCCGGTGTAGTCATCCGGAAACTCGGCGACGACGTGCAAATCGATCGTGAAGGTTTGCTCTTCGCGGTGCATGCGCGACCCTAGATCACGCGCTTCGGTTCACGGCGACAATTCCGCCTTCGACAAGTGTCGACCGCCGTCCACGGTTATTTCCTGCCCGGTGACGAAGGGCGCGCTGGCGAGGTAGAGCACGGCGCTGGCGATGTCCTCGGGGTTGCCGTGGTGTCCGAGCGG
Source organism: Polyangiaceae bacterium (assembly GCA_036496745.1). Taxonomy (GTDB): domain Bacteria; phylum Myxococcota_A; class Polyangia; order Polyangiales; family Polyangiaceae; genus PMG-095. The sequence goes on along the minus strand of DASXKQ010000336.1, from coordinate 4,109 downwards.
AATCTGCCGGACGAGCGAGGCGAGCGCGCCGGACGACATGCTTTCCGGCGGCAGCACGGTGCCGGGCGCGACTGCATTCACACGCACGTCGGGCGCGAGCTCGAGCGCGAGCGTGCGCATCAAATGGGCAAGCGCGCCCTTGGCCACGACGTAGGGTAGATGATTGCGAAAGGGAGCGGTCGTGCTCGCGCAGGTGATGAACACCACCGAGCCGCGCGCCGCTCGTAGCGCCGGCGTGGCGCGGTGCACGAGCGCGAACGGGCTGCCGAGGTCGAGACTGAGCGAGCGATCCCAGGCGTCGTCGTCGATCTGGTCATAGGCGACGCGCTCGAAATTAGCCGCGCTCGGTACGACGAGATCGAGGCCGCCGAGCGCGGCGACCGCGCGATCGGCCAGCGCTCGGCAGGCATCGCGATCAGCGAGGTCGGCTGCGAGCGACGAGGCCTCGCCGCCGGCCGCGCGGATCAGCGCGCAGGTCTCTTCCGCTTCAGCCAGGCTCGAGCGGTAGTGCACAGCCACGTGCGCCCCGGCGCGCCCGAGCGCGACGGCAATCGCGCGCCCTAACCGCTTGCCGGCACCGGTAACCAGCGCGCGCTTGCCGAGCAGCGGGCGCTCGGCATCGGTCAAAGCGAGAACGTCACCTTTGCGGGCCAGCTTCCGGGCGACGGGAGCGACGCGCTTCGCAGCAAATCCACCAGGCAATCCACGTCCTGCTCACCGGCTTCATCCGGCGGCGTCACGCTGGCCGAGAGCACGGAACCGTCGGTGCCGACGTAGAGCGTGGCTTCGTATTGACCCTTGGAGTCAGACTTGCAGGCGTTGAGCTTGCGCGCGAGCTTGCCCATTTCCTTGCTCACGTGCTCGCTGTCCCAATTGGTCGGAGCGCGCACGTCGTTGGGCGGATCGAAATCGAATGACTTGCGCGCGAGGCCGTGTTGGCCCCCCACTGGGCGAGGCCACTTCTTGGCGCGCAGGGCCTGCAACATGCACTTCTCGGTGTCGCGATCCCCGAGCGTGGACTTTTCGAGGTGGGCGTGATCGACGCGGCCTTTGGAGTTGATCTTCACGAAGAAGCTGACCGAGCCGCCCAGAAATTCCACGCGCTTGGCGCCGCTGTTCAGGCAGTCCTGTAGCCCGTCGATTGCGCTTTGAAAGGTCGCGTCGACCTTGGTCTCGTTGAGACCGCCGATTTCGGCCGACACCGAGGTGGGGCCGTGGTCCATGGGCTCTTCTTTCGGCTGCTCCTCGGCGACCTTGGGCGGGGACTCGCTGCCTCCGCAAGCGGCGAGCGTGGCGACGCAGGCCAAGCCGAGTGCGAAACGAGCGACGGCGCCGAGGGCACGAGCGTGAGACATGGGCCGCGTAGAAGTAGCGCGAAGCTCGCCGTCAAACAACGGGGTTTTTGCCGTCGAACAGAACGACGTGCGGGAGCTCGGTGAGGCGCGCCAGGAGCTTGGGTTTCGGGTGCACGGCCACCGCGATCTCAGCCGCGGCGAACATTTCTACGTCGAACGCGTTGTCACCGAACGCGGCGAGCCAGCGCGCCGTACCGAACAGCGCTCGCGCGGCTCGGCACTTTTGCGCGGCATAGGGCAAGAGACCATTCATCGCCGGCAAGATGCGGCCGTCCGCGACCTGCGCGGTACTCGCGGCCACGTCCCGCGCGACAAAGCCCCAAGCACGCGCAGCGACCTCCACGATTGGCCGCGGGGACGCTGAAACGACGACCGCGCGCAGCGAACTTTTTCGGGCAAACTCGAGTATCGGTGCAAGTTCGCGGCGTAGGCGTGTCAGGAAGCCGTTGTGCTCGAGGGCGTCGGCGATCAGCGTGTCGAGTTCGGCGAGCTCGAAGCCCGCGTAGCACCAGGTCATCATTTCGCACACGGTCGACTCGGGGAACTTCCCGGCCAAGTAGGCGTCGAACATCGCGCGCGCGGTCCGGCTCGGAGTCGCGGCGGGCTCGATCCCGTGCGCGCGAGCGAGCTCGGCGAGCGCCGCGCCGCTCGCGTCCCGCAACAGGCCGCGCTCGGTCGCGAACGTGAACACGTCTTCACCGACGTCTCCCGACCAGAGCGTGCCGTCCCCGTCGAAGGCGATCGCCGCGGCCTCCCCGGCGCGCTGACGGCTGGCGAGCTCCCGCACGAGTCTTTCGGCGTCGAGCGTGCGCGGGCTTTGGCCGCTCACGGCCGCTCCTGCCACCAGCGCTCGGCGAACGCGAGGTCCTGCTCGGTGTCGATCTCCATGTAGCCGCCAGCCGTGTCTTCCCGCGTAAAAACACTGCCCGCCTCGAGCATGTCGGCCAAGAGATCGATCAAATAGGCGCGTTCGAAACTCCTGCCCTCGCGGTAGGTTTGGCCTGCGTGGCCTGCGCGCGCGCGATCGAACGCCTCGCACAAATCACGAGCACCGCGCGCGGACGCCTTCATCACGCCGATGAATTCACCTTGCGCCGCGTCACTCGGAATGCGACGGCTGAGCTCGCTCACTCGCGCGCCGTCCGCGCGCAGCTTCTCGGCGTCGCTCTCGGGGTGCTGAGTGCGTCCGACGTAACGGCGCCGCCAGGCCGTGTCGCAGCCGAGCACGAGATCCCCGGGCGCTGCGAGCAGGCGCTGTACGATGGCCGGCTCGTAGACGATGTCGGCGTAGGTCGACAGGAAGCCGTCCGAGAGGTTCTCGCGAGCGCAGAACAACGACAAGAGAATGTTGTTCTGCGCCCACTCGCCGTTGCGCACGAAGGTGAATTCCGGATAGCGGCTACGCACGGCGTCTTCGGCGTAGCCGCACACGAACACGACGTCGCGGCGCGCGAAGCCGGCGGCGCCGAGCGCTTCCAAGATCCAATCGAGCATCGGCCGTCCCATCACCTCGACCAGGGTCTTGGGGATCTGGTCGGTGTTGCTACCGAGCCGACTGCCGCGGCCGGCACCGATGATGATCGGGCGCACGTTCAAGCGTTCTTTCGTGCCGGAATTTCGGCTGAGAATGCCCTCATCATTCTTCGCGTAGCTTGCTGAGCACGTTCAGATCTTCGAGCGTCGAGACGTCGCCGCTGGTGGGGCGCCCGGCGGCGATGTCCTTCAACAAGCGGCGCATGATCTTGCCGCTGCGCGTCTTGGGTAAGCTCTCGGCGAAGCGAATGGAGTCGGGACGCGCGAATTTTCCGATCTCGTTTGCGACGTGCTCGACGAGCGCTTTTTGCAACTCGGCCGAGGCCTGAAAGTTCGGTTTGAGTGTCACGAACACGACCAAGGCCTGGCCCTTCAGATCGTCGGGGCGGCCCACGGCCGCCGCTTCGGCGACTGCCTCGTGCGCGACGAACGCGCTCTCGATCTCGGCCGTGCCGATGCGGTGACCCGAGACGTTGAGCACGTCGTCGATCCGGCCCACGACGTGATAGTAGCCGTCTTTGTCGGCGCGGGCGCCGTCGCCCGTGAAATACGAGCCCGGGATCTCGCTCCAGTATTGTTGCTTGAAGCGCTCGTCGTCGCCCCAAATCGTGCGCAGCATGCTGGGCCATGGGCGCGTGAGCGTGAGCAGGCCGCCCTCACCGGCGGCGACCTCCGTGCCGTCCTGCTGGACGACCTTGGGCACCACGCCAAAGAAGGGCAGCCCCGTGGAGCCTGGTTTGGTGAAGTGCGCGCCCGGTAGCGTGGTGAGCATGATCGCGCCGGTCTCCGTCTGCCACCAGGTGTCGACGATCGGACAGCGATTGCGGCCGATGTGCTCGCGGTACCACATCCACGCCTCGGGATTGATCGGTTCACCGACGGTACCGAGCAGGCGCAAACTCGAGAGTTGATACTTGGCCGGCCACTCTGTGCCTTGACGAATGAAGGCGCGAATCGCGGTGGGTGCCGTATACAAGATCGTCACGTGATGCTTGTCGATGATCTGCCAAAAACGGCCCCAATCCGGCTGATTTGGCGCGCCTTCGTACAGCACGCACGTCACGCCGTTCGAGAGCGGGCCGTACACGACGTAGCTGTGGCCGGTGATCCAGCCGACGTCGGCCGTGCAGAAGTAGACGTCGTTCGGGCGCAGATCGAACACGTACTTGGTGGTGAGGTGCGTGCCCACCAGGTAGCCGGCGCTGGTGTGCAGCACCCCCT
>DASXKQ010000335.1:0-2389 GCA_036496745.1 Polyangiaceae bacterium | reverse complement strand
AGATCAGCTCCTACAGGAGCCCACGCGCGCGGCCCAGGTATTGACCGACGCCCAGACCGAGTTGGAGACCGCTCTCGACGAGCTGCGAGAGCTGTCCCACGGCACCCATCCCCGTGTGCTCAGAGATCTCGGTCTCGCAATGGCAATCCGCAGCACCGCGGCCCGTGTCGGCCAGCGCATAAATCTCGTCGAACTACCGACCGCTCCGCTCGGCGAGGCTGCCGAGACGACCGCGTACTACGTGTTCCTGGAGGCCATCACCAATGCACAGAAGCATGCGCCGCATGCCATGGTCAGCGTTAGCGTCCGCGCGACGAAGGGCGCGCTCACCATCGTGGTGAGCGACGACGGCCCCGGCGGTGCGGACGAAACTCGCGGCAGCGGGCTTCAAGGTCTGCGCGAGCGGATCGCCGCGGCCGGCGGCACGTTTCGTCTGCAGAGCAGCCCGGCAAACGGGACCAGGGTTACGGCCGTGTTCCCGCTGTGATTCGCGTTCTCGTCGTGGACGACAGCGTCGTATTCCGCGCGGCCGCAACCGACGTGATTCTCGCAGCGGACGGCTTCGAGCTTGCAGGCGCCGCCCAGAGCGGCGAACAGGCCGTCGAGCTAGCGTGCATCAGTCGGCCTGATCTCGCCCTGATCGACATCAACATGCCCGGCCTCGACGGGTACGAGACGGCCGCGCGTTTGGCGAAGGAGAGCCCCGCGACCATGGCGGTGCTGATGACGGCCATGCCCGATCCGAGCGGACGCCCAGGCGAGCTATTCGACAAACGCAAGCTGTCGCCCACGGCGCTCTCGGAGATCTGGCAAGGGACGCAGAAATCGAGCGCATTTTAAGTCTCTGTCGCGCATTTTAAGTCTTTGTCGCCCCTCTCCACGAACGCGCAATCGATAACTGCGCTCGCCTGGGCCAATGTTCCGGAATGACGCCTTTGCATCGACGGCGAGGTGCGCGACCGGCCCTGATGGAGGGCCGGTCGCAGTCTCTACTACCTATCGCCTGTTCAGGGATTGGATATGGCGGTGCATTCGCCGAGCGCGCGGCCGAGCACGGTGTTCGGGGAACCTCCCGAATCGCCGGCTTGGGCGGCTGGACTGTTCGCGCGACATGTGAGGTTGCCGCCGACGTTGTTCGTTTGAACCTCGTTCCCATCGGGATCAGCCACGATGTTGTTGCTGAAGTCCACGTTATGCTCGACGGTGGTGCGGAAGAAGCCGAGCCAGCACGAGTGCCAGTGCTCGATTGTCGCGCTGCCCCCGATCGAAGTGTCCTCGAAGGTTGCGTAGGCGGGAGAGCCGAACAGGGCGTCCTGCGAGTTGCAGTTGACCCCGCCGCCGCCTTTAGTGACGACCAGGTTGTGGCCGATGAAGGCGTTGTGAACTAGCACCGCGAGCGCCTCGTGCGCTTTGAGATTGCCGAACACGGTGCCCTTGCTCGAAAGTGTGCCGACCTGCTGATCTGGGTCGTTCAAACAGACGAAAGCCTCCGGCTCGCAACCAAGCACCAGGACCCCGTTGGGCTGCACATTTAGCGTCCCGCCAACCGTGAGTGTTGGGCCGCCGCCGAAGGCAGCGATTAGGCCTGCGTTATGCCCCACGGTCAGGCTGTGCTTCACGACGACGCTGCCTGCGTCAACGGTGCAGAATCCGGTGATCGTGAGCGAGGAATATGTGCCTGGGGCGATTGATCCGCCTGCACAGGTTCCACTTCCCGTCGACTTTGTCACCGCTGGCCCCTGCTGAAGCACGGAGGGCACGATCACAAGCTTGCTCTGATGCTGAAGCTGGGGCTTCAACTTTGCACCCGCCGAGCTTGCACCAAACGCGGCCGGGATCGCCACAACCAATGCGACCACCGCCGCGAGCATGCCAATCAGCCGCCAGCGACCAAAAGTAGTCAGTGACTTCATTTGCCTCCCCCTCTCTTGAGCTGCGCCTCCCGCGCAGACGCGTGGGCAGATTCCGAGCACTGTGTTTCACAAGCGCGTCAGCCGTCAAACGCGCGTGTCGCGGATCTCGATGTTCGCACAGGAGACTGCTGCAGGAAGCGTTAGCCCGTCGCGGCAACGCGGGCTCGACCCTCATGCCGGCCGCTTGCAGGCGGGCCAGGCACTCCGGGCAGATCGTCGAAGTCTCGTAGTCGAGTTGGACGGGTCGGCGCGCGGTCCAGCGCTTCTCCAGTTCGTTCGTAACTGATGTGTCCGGGGACGATAGGTACGGCAGCGCTATCTGGTTGCACGATGCACGGGTTTGACGCTCCAGGCGGGGTGGATCTCGTACCAGTTGTTGTTGCGATCAAGGACCCACGGTCCGATGATGCGTACGTGCGCTCCCAAGGCAGGCGCGGCGACGTCGCGTCCGGAGCAGGCCCCGAGATCGGGAACGT
>DASXKQ010000334.1:0-3101 GCA_036496745.1 Polyangiaceae bacterium | reverse complement strand
TGGGAAATCACGCACGCGCTCGAGACCCATGCGCTTTTGCGTTTCGGCGTCGAAGAGCAACGAGGAAACCATCAAGAGCGAGTAGAACCAGCCCCGGGTTTGGTCGATCGCTTCGCTGATGAAATCGGCGGGAAACGCGGCGTCGAACGCCGCACGCGAGCCCGGTACGTGCGGGAAGCCCCATTGCGCAAAGGGCATGCAGCCCGAGTCGAACCAGACATCGACCACCTCCGGGACGCGACGCATCTCCGCGTCGCAGGTCGGACACGGAAATGTGACGTGGTCGATCCAGGGTTTGTGAACCTGCAGGTGCTCGCTGAGGTTCGGTTTTCTCCGTTTTTCCTCGTGCCAGTAGGCGAACGCGTCGGGATTGCGCGACTCGATCTCGGCGATGCTAGTCGGCGCGTGCTTGTGCTCGGCATCGCGCGTGCACACCCAGACGTTGAGCGCGGAGCCCCAATAACGCTCGCGGCTCAGGGCCCAATCGACGTTGTTTTCCAGGAAATTGCCGAAGCGGCCGTCCTTGATGTGATCGGGAAGCCAGTGCACGGTTTGGTTGTCGGCCAGCGCCGCGTCGAGCCGCGCGGTCGTGCGGATGAACCACGCGGGGCGAGCGAGCTGGATCAGCGGATCGTCGTCCGCGCGCCAGCAGTACGGGTAGTCGTGCCGGTAGAGCTCTTCGAACAGCAAGCTGCCGCGCGTTCGCAGCGCGGCGATCAGTTCTCGGTCGCAGTCCTTGACCCAGCGCCCCGTCCAAGGCTCGAAGCCGGGTTTGAATTGCCCATTCGGCAAAATGGCGCACAGGAGCTCGACGGCGCCTGGATCCGCGTAGCGCGCGAGCTGTTTGCGGTGGGCGTTGTGATCGTCTTCACCGAACGCGGGCGCGATGTGCACAATGCCCGTACCGGTATCGAGCGTCACGAAATCTTCGACGATCACGCGCCACCAGAGCGCTTCGTCACCGCCGGCTTTCAGGGCGACGCGGCGATCGGCGAGCTCCTTGGCGTAGAAATCGAAGGGCGGCTTGTAGCGCTTGCCGGCGAGATCTTCGGCCCGGAGCGTGCGCACGACCTCGAGCTCGAAGCCGATTTTTTCAGCGAGTGCGACCCGCAGTGCGCTGGCGACGATCAGCTGTTTGCTCTGCAGGACCGGTGGGTCCAGCTGCTTTTTGCCCTTGGCCGGCAGGGCCGCGCCAATGCGCACGACGTCATACGCGCAGCCGGGTTTGACGGCGGCATAGCCGTTGGACGGTAACGTCCACGGGGTCGTCGTCCAGACCACGAGCGCCGTATCCGGCTCGTCGAGCAACGGGAACGCGACGTACACGCTCGGGTCGTCGACGCTGCGATAGCCAAGACCGACCTCGCCGCTCGACAGCGCCGTGCCGCCCTGCGCCCACCACCAGACGACCTTGTGCCCCTGGTAGAGCAAGCCCTTGTTGAACAGCTCGGAAAGAGCCCACCACACGCTTTCGACGTAGCTCTTGTGGAACGTGACGTAGGCGTCTTCGAGGCTCACCCAAAAGCCGATGCGCGCCGTGTTTCGTTCCCACTCGCTCGTGTACCGGAACACGCTCTCGATGCAGCGCGCGACGAACGGCTCGACGCCAAACTCCTCGATCGCCGCTTTGCCGTGGATGCGCAGTTCCTTTTCGACCTCCACCTCGACCGGCAAGCCGTGCGTGTCCCAGCCGCCTTTGCGCAAGACGCGCTCACCCTTCATGGCGTGGTAGCGCGGGAACAGATCCTTCATCACGCGCGTGAGCACGTGGCCGTTGTGCGGCAAGCCGTTGGCCGTCGGCGGGCCTTCATAGAAGACGTATTTGGTGTCGCTCTCGGCGGTTTGATTGGAGAGGGCGGCCTCGAGGATCTTGCGCTCTTTCCACAGGTCGAGGATGCGCTGCTCGTATTTCGGGAAGTCGAGCTCGGTCGGAACGGCTTCGAACGGGGGCTTCGCCATGGAACGCCGAGCGTATAGCACAGGGCACCTCGGTTTTTCGGCGGCCGCGCGAGCTCGCGGCTGCGCGAAAAATGCCAAAACCTCCTAGTTTTTGCGCTCGATCCCGATCGCGAGCAGGAGCGATAGCGGGTCGTCCACGAGCGCGGCTCCGATCACGGCGACGCCGTCGGCACCCGCGCGCAGGCAAGCCTCTGCCGTTTCGGCGCTGACTCCACCGAGCGCGAATAGCAAGGGCTGCTGCGCTGCGAGAGCGAGTCGGCGCCGCGCGCGAGCCAGCGCTTCCACACCGAGCGGCGCGTTTCCCTTGCGAGCCGCGACGATCGGCGAGAGGACGACGAGGTCGCAAGCGTGGTCGGCCACGCGCTCGGGATCGTGGCACGCGCGGCTGAGCAAGCGCCGTTCGCCGACGAGTCTTCGAGCGTCGCGCGCGTCCAGGCCTCGCTCCGGCAAGTGGAGCGCGTCGGCGTCGAGCAAGAGCGCGATATCGGCGCGATCGGCGACCGCGAGCAACTGCTCGCCGCCGCGCGCAACCTGCAAGAGCTCGCGACCGAACTTCACTCGCTCTCGCGCCGAAAGCTCGTAGTCGCGCAACACGAAGAGCACACTTTGCTTGCGCGCTAGCTGCGACAAACGCGCGAACTGCCTGAGCATGACCTCGCGCGCCGCGCGCTCGAGGGACGTAAAAACGAGCAGGCGGGGCGACGGCGTTGGCTGCCGTTCAGCGGGCATTCGCCGGCGCGCCTCGCAGCCAAACCTGAATCGCGAGGCCGACGAGCACCGCACCGACGGTGTCTGCCACCCAATCCATGAACTCCGCCGAGCGATAGGTCACGAACATTTGACATAGCTCGAGCAGCGCGCCGAGCGCGGATGCGAGCGCAACCGCGAAGAGCACGCTCCGCACGCTCGAGAGCACGGGGAACAAGAAGCGGATTGCGCTCACGAAAAGCCCGGCCAGCCCACCGAAAACGAGCGCATGCCCCACCTTGTCTGACGGAACCTGACCGACTTGCGGCAACGGTCCGATTCGAATCAAGCCACCGTAGAAGATCAACGCGGTGCAAACGATCGCGGGCAGGACGCGTGTTGCAAAACTACTCGGTGCGCGAAACGACATCTGCGAAGCGACTTTTCTCGACGAT
>DASXKQ010000333.1:0-7104 GCA_036496745.1 Polyangiaceae bacterium | reverse complement strand
TCGGATCTGCATGCGCGACTTTCCACATACCCGGCAGGGGATCGAGAGTAAAGCGCGCTACTAATCAGGATATTTCTAGGCGTTTCATCATCTTCTGCAAGCCGAAGCGGGAGAGGCCCAAGATCTCCGCGGCGCGCGTTTGATTGCCTTCCGTACGTCTGAGCGCGCTCTGCACGAGCTCGACTTCGAGCGCGTCGACGCGCTCCCGCAAATTGAGTCCGCCCGAACGCCCGCCCACGCCGCGGCCGCGCGCCACCTCCGGCGTCAACTGCTCGAGCGTGATGGTGTCGTCCGCCATCACCAGCGCGCGGCGGATCTCGTTCTCGAGCTGTCGCACGTTCCCCGGCCAGGGGTACGCGCACAGCGCGTCCATGGCGCTCCTTGCGACCGTGATGCGTCGCTTGCCCGCGTAGCACTCCACGAAGTGCTTCACCAATAGCGGGATATCACCATAGCGTTCGCGCAGCGCCGGCACGTGCAGGCTTATCACGTTCAAGCGATAGTACAGATCCTCGCGAAACTTGCCGGCCGCTACTAGGGCCGCAACGTCGTGATGCGTCGCGGCGAGCACGCGCACGTCGACCTTGCGTTCGGCCTCGGCGCCAACTGGACGCACGCTGCCGTCTTCCAGCACGCGCAACAGTTTGGTTTGCATCGCCAAACTCATGTCCGCGACTTCGTCCAAAAATAGCGTCCCGCGGTGCGCTATTTCGAACAAACCTGCGCGCGGCCGGGCCGCGCCCGTGAAAGCGCCGCGCACGTGCCCGAACAACGTCGACTCCAACAACCCTTCTGGAATCGCACTGCAATTCTCGGTTACGAAGCGAGCCCGCGCGCGCGCTCCATTGGCATGAATCGCCCGCGCTACGAGCTCCTTGCCGCTGCCGGATTCGCCCAAAATCAGCACCGGCACGTCGGAGGTGGTCACCCGATCGACGAGCTTGAGCAGAGCACGCACGGCCTCGCTGCTGCCGACGATCGCGTCATAGGCGAAGCGTGTTTCGCGCGCGTCGCGCGTGCGCGCGAGTTCGCGTGCGGTCACGTCGAGCTCGAGCTCTGCTTTCGCGAGCTGTTGCTCCAAGTGTTGTTCGGCGCGCTCCGCTCGCCGCGCCGCGCGGCGGAGCAGCAATTGATCACGCGCGTCGGCGATCGCCACGGCCGCGAGCGTTCCGACCAAGCGCACCCAGGCGAGCTCGCGCGGACCGAACGCGCCACGGCGCACGCGGTCGTCCAAATAGACGACGCCGAGCGCCTCACCGCGCGCGACTAGCGGCACGGCCAGCACGCTGCGCAGCTTCAACGCATGCACGCTCTCGTGGATCTCCGGTAAATCCCCGGCCGCGTCGACGGCCACCACCGGCTCGCCGAGCCGCAGGGCGCGCTCGGCCAACGACTGGCTGAGCGCGAGTTGTTCGCGCGTCAGGTCCACGCGTTGGATATTGCGAGCGGCACGCGGCTTCAGCTTACCACCCGGCGCCCGCAACAAGAGTAGGCCGCGCTCGACTCCTGTCCACAGCACGAGCGCGTCGACCACTTGACGGAGCAGCGGTCGCAGCCTGTCACGCTGGCCAAGCCCGCGCACGAGCGTTTCGACGTCGTCGATCTGCTCGGGCAGGATCTGATCCTCGACGCGTACGTCGAGCCCGCGCACCCAAGCCAGCCCGCGCACGCGAGCCGAAAGTTCTGGCCCCACGCGCCGAGTCAGCTCGCGCGCTGCGTCGCCCGCGGCGAACGTCAGGCGGCGAGCGAGGTCGGCATCTCCAACACGAGCAGCCAGCAGTGCACCGGCTTGCAGCGCCTTGCCGCGCACCGACAGCGCTGCACTCGAGCTCGCCAAGAGCACGAGTTCGCTCAGCACATGCTCCGCCCGCCCCGGCGAGTCGAGGGTCACCGCGACCATCGCACGAGCGCCCCACCAGGCCAGGCGTCCCTCCGCGGAGCTCTCCGAAACGTGCGCTAGCTCGTCGAAGCGAGCCTGATCCGGGTCTCCGCCAGACGCGAGCAAGCGCGCGGCGACCAACAGCGCATCCGACTGTCCAAGCAGCGTCTCGGCGCGCCGCGCTTGCTCGAGAGCGTCCTCGGGACGCTCAGCCACGTCCGCCAGGATCAAGTGAGCATAGCCGCGACAGCGATTGTCACCCGCCAACTTAGCGCGCTGCGCGGCGTCGCTGGCGCTGGCGCTCGCCTCGAGTGCGTTGCCGAGCGATGCCTGCACGTTGGCGACCGTGATCAGCGCGCGCGCGGCTTCGAGACCGCGACCCAAGCACTCGAACAAGATCGCCGAGCGCTGCGCGGCTTCGAGAGCGGCGCCATAGTCCCCCACGTGCCAGGCCGCGGCACCGAGTCCGGTCAAATAGGTCGCTTCCTCACGCACTGCGCCGGCGCGAGCGGCAAAGTCAGCGGCGGACCGAAACGCGCGCAACGCCCCCTCCGCGTCGCTTGCCGCGTCCGCCAATAAGCCGAGCACACCCTCGACTCGCGCGCGTTCCTCGTCGTCGTTGGCAAACAATCGCGCCCGCCCAGCGGCGTCCTCCGCAGCCTCGCGCGAGCCGCACGAAAGCTCGACGAGCGCGCGCACCTCCCACAAAGAAGCGTGCGCGGAGCTCGCAGCAAGTAGCTTGCGCGCTGCTTCCGCGTGTCCTGCATCGAGCGCGAGTCGCGCGCGGATCGCAACCAAACGCGCCGCTTGTTCCGCCGAGCAATCCGCTTGGGCGACGTTCGCGAGCAGCCTCTCGGCCCCTTCCGGATCGCCGGCGCGTCGAGACAACTCGGCGCTCTCGAGGCGCGCCGCGAGCCCATCGAAGCTCGCGAGCAGCGACAGCGCGCGGCCCATTTCTCCGCGCAGCCGCAGCTTTCGCGCCAAGAGCAACGCGAGCGCGAGCGGGCCCTGCTCGCGCCGGAGCAACGCTTCACCGCTATCGAGCGACGCCGAGTCCGGCATGGCCGGGCGCAGCGCGAGCGCGAGATCGAGCTGACTCGCAATCGGCGCGCTCGGGGTGAACGTGCCCGCGCCTTCGAGCTGTGAAAAGCTGATGCTCTCGGGCTCGAGCTCAGCGCACAATGCGAGTAGCCGGTCGAGCAGCTTGCCCTCACTCAGCTGGCTCAGCGTCGGCCACGCTGCGGCGGAGAAGCCCACCAAAGCGACCAGGAAGCGCGCTCGAGCGCGGACATCCAGCTCGGAGACATGGAGGGCCTCTTCGCTCGCCCGCGCCCCGCGCAGCTGCGCGATGCCTGCGCTCAAGGCGCAAGCGCGCTCGAGCCACTCGGCGGCCGGACCGGCCAGCGCGATCGAGCGCGCGCGGGCGCGCCCCGCGCGATCGATCTCCGCGCGTCGCACTGACAAATAGGCGCGTCGCACCGCCGCTCGCCGCCGCTCGATCACGTCGCTTGCCGGGCGCTCACCGAGCGCACGCTCAGCTTGCCGGAGCACCCAGCGCGCCGATGGACGCGCTCCCGGCACTGGCGACATCAAAGCCCGCACGATGACGGCGATCGGCTCTCGGGCTTCGGTCAATGGTGGGCGGTTGGAGAAGAATTCGACCGGCGCCGCTTGCGCGCGAAGCTCAGGCCTCACGATTTCGTACAAGGTCAGGCCGAGCGCCCACAGGTCGCGCGCGCGCGCGTCACCTCCCTCCTCTGCGCGAAAGACTTCGGGCGCGAGATAGCGCCGAGTGCCGCCGATCGCTTGCGCCGCGGATGAGGGCCCACTCAAACCAAAGTCGACTAGACGCGCTCGAAAGGCGTCGCCGGATCGCGCCACGATCACGTTGCTTGGTTTGATGTCGCCGTGAGCGAGGCCAGCACCGTGCAGCGCGTCGAGTGCCGCGCCCAGGTCGTGCGCAACCCCGAGCGCGAGCGCGGATCGTTCGGCGGGGTCGACCGCGCACTGTTCGAGCGCGTCGCCGGCGGCGCGTGACAGCAAGAGACATGGCGTCGCTGCGTCGGCGCCGAGCCTTGGCTCGGCTTGATGGGCGGGGCCAAGCAGACCCGCCGCGAGCAGGCGCGGAAACTCAGGACACTCAGCGAACAGCAGCCGGGTCGCCTCATCTGCCAGGCGCGGGCCTTCGCCCGCAGCGCGGCCGACCTTGAGCACGGCCGGCCCCTCAGCCGTCTCGACCGCCCAGGCTGAGCTCGTTGCGCCGGTCCCCAGCAAATCCAGCAGCCGCAGGCTATGTCCCGCAAACGTCAACTGTGGTGGCATCGGCTGATTTCCCCATTCGGGTATCAACTATGCTGAATTAATTCACGTAGTCAACTGTGGTGGCACTCTCATCGGCCACGCTGGGGACGCTACTGCGTGTTACACGGCGCGTCGTTCTTGATCCAGAGCTCGAGGCGGTCGAGTTGGTCGCGGCTAAGGAAGTTGGTGCTCTCCTCAGATTGATCGCGCGGCATACCGAGACCGCGCGAGAACCATTCGTGAAGCGCGTCGAGCTCCTGCGGTGACGCGTAGGTACAAGTTCCGTTCGGCAGTGGTAGGTCCCCGTACTCGCTGGGCGAGCAGCCACCATAGTTCTCGGGCCTGCGCAGTACCTTGTAGAGCAAGTAGCTCGTCTCCGGGAACCCGGGGTTGATGATGGGCATACCCGTGCCGAAGCGCGGAGACAGGGGTAGCGGCGACCCGACTTTCTCGCCCGTGTCTGCTTCGTGCGCGACTTGAGAGATGGCCGTGTGCTTGACGTGCCAAGGGTCGGTCAGAGCCAGCCCCATCGGCGGCGCAATGTCCAAATGGCAGTTACTCTTCGCGCAGTGGCTGAACACGGTCGAGGATGGGCCTGCGAGGGTGTCACATGAATCGGCCTGCGTCGGGACCGGGGGAGTGGTTGGCGGCGGTGTCGGCGCTGGCCCGGAACCCGTCTTGAAGACGAACTTGAGCGGCACACTGCCTGCCTCGAGCGGCGCCCGATCGAATGCCCAAAACCCACTGCCAAACTGCGGCGATAGGATGACCTCCCCGGTGTATAGCTCCTCCGGCTGCAGTGGGCTTTGCAGCGTGAAGCTGACCACCCGCTCGATCGGGTCATATCCCGCAGAGAAGGGCACGGAGTTCTGGTCGGGATCCCCAGCGTACAGCCGGAAGCCGCTCTCCAACGCGAGCGGGTAGAGAAATCGATCGAAGCGGAGCTGGACGGCCGTCACGTTGGTCGGGATCGCGCAGCCGTAGGCTCCGCCGTCCGCGTCACACAGCCCGGCGTCAGCCGTTGCGGCGACGCCCTGTCCGTCCACGGGATAGGTGGCCAAGACGTGGAGTGGCGGCCCGTGCGACGCTTCGTCGTCACGCGAGCCGAGATCGCAGCCCGTGAGCAAACACGACGCCGCGACCAGGGCTCCCAACACGGGGAACCGCCGTGCGCTCGAGCGAGGATTCAGCTGTCGGTATACGTGTGCAGCTGATCGCGGATCAGCTGCTCGCTGACACCGGTCCGGATGTGATCCTTCAGGCAGTCGGCCAAAGTGATCAGAAGGTCGTCCACGCCCTTTTCCTCGATGATTTTGGACAAGAGTTGACGCGCTTCCCGGCTGTCGTCCTCGCGCAAGAACTCCCGGACTTTCTCCACGGAGATGTCCCCCTGAAAGTCCAAGTAGAGATTCTCGAACAGATAACGAACAAGCTCCTTCACTAAGTGCCTCCTTCGGCGCCTTGAAATAGCCTCGGACGCATCCGTACCAGTCCGCCGAACGGTCGTGCAAGGAGATTGCGGCCTGGCTACGGTTTTTCAACGACAAGACTGCAGCTCCGAGTCCGTGGCGGCGTGGCAGACCAGGCACGGGCGCGCGTTCTGACGCAACGCGCCTCGGCAATGGTTGGCGAAGTTCGCCGGGTGTGGATTGATACCCTGCCCACCGGCCCCTTGGCCGCTAAGACTTGAGTCGCGAATCCCCGCTGTCGCGTGGCAAATCGCGCAGTCGCGCTCGACGTGGCAGCTCACGCACGCGCTGAGGTTGCGTTCCGCTTGCCAGGCGTGGTGGCTCGGTGTGCGCGGAGGGTCCGTCCAAACCGTCTTCGGAGGGTGGAAGCGACCGCGCTCGATCACATTCGCGTACGGACCTGACATCGTGACGCCCGCGCGCTGATGGCAGCCGAGGCAAAAGGACTGCTCGCGATGACAGCTCACGCATTTGATCGAGCTCTCGCGAGACGCGCTCGGGTGCATGCTCAGCCAGTCGTTGGGGTGCACGCGGCGTGGTCGGACGCGACCGTCATGACAATCGGTGCAGTATTTCTCGCTGTGACAATTCGAGCAAAACCGACTGTCGTCGCCGGCGACCAACTTGTGCCGCTCGACCCAATCGGGGCCGTGCGCTGCCGCGTGGAGCCAGCTCGGAGGCGTGAGCGTACCGCTGTCGTAGCTCACGCGCATGAGCCCGTTGGGATCGGTGAGGTGACACGTCTTGCAAGCTGATTGTGCGCCGCCCGCGACCGGCTCCGGCATTTGGTGGCAGTTGAAGCAACCGCGCATGCGGGGCAGCTGATCGCGCGTGGCAAGCTCCACGTTTTGGACCGCGCCGTGGCACTGCGCGCAGCCGATGTTGCGCCCCACGTGGAGCGCGTGATCGAAGCGGAGATTGGGCTTCGGAATCACGACCGGCGCAACGCGCGCTCCGTCTCGATAGCCCGCATGGCAAAATGCACACTGTGAGATAGGCTCTTTCGGATCCGCGACGACCCGCGTCAGATCGCGATGGTCACTGCCGTGACAGCCGTCGCAGCGTGTGCCGAGCGGGATCAAGGAGTCCGCGCTGACGTGACTCGTGCGCGCTTTGTCGTGGCATGCGGTGCACGGGATCTTGAGCTCTTTGACGTGGCGCTCGTGGTTGAAGCGCAATGGGACGTCCTGGGCCGGGAAGATGACGGGGCTCGGGCCGCCGTCGTCGGGCAAAGAGCCCGGTGGGCGGTCCGCGTCGGGCACCGGTTTGCCATCCGAACGCGGACCCAGGCCGCGCTTGCTCGCGTTCGGATCGAGCGCCGGCTCGGCCGCGCCGGGGAGCCAAGGCGCCGGTGAGGTCCACGGCGTCGCTCCGCCGTCCGGCACCTCCGTCTCCACGGACGCGTCCGGAACCTCCGCCGAGGACGCAGCTGGTGTCGGGCTTTGCGCGTGCGCT
>DASXKQ010000332.1:0-8546 GCA_036496745.1 Polyangiaceae bacterium | reverse complement strand
GATCTCGATTTTGGCGTAACGATCGCCCGTCTCGACGAGCTTACCGACCAGACCGCCTTGCACGATCACGCGGTCACCCTTCTGCAGGCCCTTGATCAGCTCCGCTTGCTTCTTCTGCTGGGAGCGGTTCGAAAACAAAAGCAGCAGCATGACCGGAATGATCAAAAACGGCAGCAGCGTCATCAGACCGCTGGGCGGAGCAGGCGCAGGGGCAGCAGGCCCCGGACCAGGCGCGGGCGCGACGGTCTCGGAAGTTTGTCGGCCCGGCGCGGGCGGCACGTTCTGAAACGAAAGGGCGAGCAAAATCTCCTCCGAGCAAGGCTTCGGCGGGCCGCCATACCGGACGGGCTACGCCTCGAGAGGGCCGGGCCTATACCCAGAATCCGCCACCCGCGCAAGGCGGGCCGAGGCTAGAATTGGCTGGTGACCGACGCCAGCGCTTGGATCCCAGCGGGCAACGCCGACTCGGTCAAGGGAGCGCGTTTCCTCGAATTTTTGCTGGTCGGTGGCGGGACGCTGATTTTCCTCCCGCTTTGCCACTTGGCGCGGGCCTACGCAGGCGCTGACGACGCCGAACTCGCGCTCGGCTTTCTGGCGTTTCACGCGGCCGTCATCGTCAACAACCCCCATTTCGCGGTCACGTATCTGCTCTTTTACGAGAACGCAAAGGAGCGCGCGTTCGGCTCCGTCTTCAAAACTCCCCAGCGCCTCCGTTACGTACTTTCGGGTTTCCTGGCGCCGCTCTTGCTCATGGGCTGGGCCGGCAACGCGCTTTACACTCACTCTGCCGAGCGGCTCGGCTGGCTCTTGCAGCTGATGTTCCTCCTCGTGGGCTGGCACTACGTCAAGCAGGGTTTCGGCGTGCTCACGGTGCTCTCGGCACGCCGCGGCGTGCGCTTCGATCGCTTCGAGCGCACCGCGGTCTTGGCTCATTGCTTTGCGGGCTGGCTGTACGCGCGCACGAATCCGCGCGACCCGGGCCAAGACTCGCTGTCCGACGGCGTCTTCTACACGTCGTTTGCGCAGCCCGATGGCGTCGCGCTCGTCACGCGCGTGGCGTTCGCCCTGAGCGCGGCGATCTTGTGTTGGGTGCTCGCGCGCAAGTGGCGGCGAGACGGCGGATTGCCGCTCGTCCCTCTCGCAGGCCTATTGATTACGGTCTGGCTATGGGTCGTGTACACCCGTGTCGATCCGCTGCTCGTCTACGTGATCCCGGCCCTGCACTCGCTGCAGTATCTCTACTTCGTTTGGCTCTTGCGCAAGAATCGGGCAGCGCGCGAGGCCGGGCCTCCGGCGTTCAAGTCGGCGACACGCGCTTTGGTCGTGCTCGCAGCGTCAGCCATCGCGCTCGGCTGGCTCTTGTTTCGCGGCGCACCGAACCTGCTCGATGGCTGGCTCGTCCTAAACGATCCGGTCGACCCGCTCGGCCCCACGCCGTACCTCGCGGGCCTGGGCGCGATCGTCAATATCCACCACTACTTGATGGACGCCGTGATTTGGCGGCGTGAAAACCCCGAAACTGCGCTGCTGCTCGCGTGATCTTCCGAGAAATCGCGCAGTGACGGCCCGGTGACGAGCCCGACTCTGTGCACGCGAGCCGCACCGAGGCAGCCCTCCGAGCAGCTCCCTCACGCCAACGCGATTTCAGAGCGGCCCGACCCGAAGCGGGCTCGGCTTGACAGCCCGGAGCTTGAGCTATAGTGAGCTAACCCTGCTTTTCGAAACTGAAAATCAGTCCGCAGACGGAGCCGGCTTCGTCGCACAGGCGCGTAGCTCAGCGGTAGAGCACTACCTTGACACGGTAGGGGTCGTTGGTTCAATCCCAATCGCGCCTACAAATACGCGCCACGATTCGCGCAGTGCGCTGTGCCTCACGGCACGCACGGCGCTGACGGCATGAACCTGCATGTCGCAGCCTGAGCGCAAAACGCCGGGCGAGCTGCTCAAGCAACGTGGAGAGCTCGCCAAGGACATCGTAGCCGTGGAGGTCGACGGTGAAGTCGTCGACTTGCACTCGCCGGTCGCCGCGGACGCAACTCTCAAGCCCATCAAGGTGGGCGATCCGGCGGCGCTGCAAGTGATCCGCCACTCGGCGGCGCACGTGATGGCCGACGCCGTGCAGCGCCTGTTTCCGGGCACGCAGGTGACGATCGGTCCCGCGATCGACGCGGGCTTCTACTACGACTTCGCGCGCAAAGAGGGCGCCTTCACGGACAAGGATCTGCTGGCGATCGAAAAAGAGATGCGGCGGATCATCAAGGAGCGAAAGCCCTTCTTTCGACAGGAAGTGAGCCGCGCCGAGGCGCACGCGCTGTTCGAAAAAATGGGCGAGCATTTCAAGCTCGAGATCTTGGACTCGATCCCAGGGGACGAAGCGATTTCGCTCTATCGGCACGGCAGTCCGGATCGTCCGGAGGGCGCCTGGGTCGATCTGTGCGAGGGACCGCACGTACCGAACACGGGCTTCATCGGCGCGGTGAAACTCACCAGCGTGGCCGGCGCGTACTGGCGCGGCGACGAGCACAAGCCGATGCTCCAGCGCGTGTACGGCACTGCGTTTTCGACGCAAGCCGAGCTCGACGAGCACCTGAAGCTGCTCGAAGAGGCGCGCGCGCGCGATCATCGCAAGCTCGGCAAAGAGCTCGAGCTCTTCATGTTTCACGAGTACGCGCCGGCCATGCCGTTCTTCTTGCCGCGCGGAGCAGGCGTGTATCAGAGGCTAATCGACTACATCCGCGGCCTGTACGTCGAGTACGGCTACGAAGAAGTGATAACGCCACAGATCTTCGACAATCGCTTGTTCGAGACGAGCGGTCACTTGGCGAACTATCGCGAGAACATGTTCTTCGCCACCACCGAGGAGCGTATCGACCAGGCCTTCGCGCCGAACGAGGGCAAGGAGCCGAGCTTGCTCGAGGCCGAAAAGCGCAGCGCGCTCGAGCACGCCTGCTCGAAGCCGATGAACTGCCCGAGTCACTGCTTGATCTTCGGTCACCGGCGACGGAGCTATCGCGAGCTGCCCTGGCGCGTGGCGGACTTCGGACGCCTTCACCGCCACGAGCGCGCGGGCGTCGTGCACGGTCTCGCTCGCGTGCGCAGCTTCTGCCAAGACGACGCGCACATTTTCTGTGCGGACGAGCAGCTCGACCAGGAGATCCTGGCCTTCAATCGGCTGCTGTTCGAGGTGTACCAAGCCTTCGACTTCAAAGACGTACGCGTGAAGCTCGCGCTGCGCCCGGACAAACGCATCGGCGACGACGCGCTCTGGGATCGCGCCGAGGGCGTACTCATCAAGGCCCTGCGCGACTCCAAGATCGAGTTCGAGACGTTGCCGGGTGAAGGTGCCTTCTACGGGCCGAAGCTCGAGTTTCACGTGGTCGACGCGCTGAAGCGCGGCTGGCAGCTCGGCACGATTCAGCTCGACTACGCCCTCCCCGAGCGCTTTGGGCTCGACTACGTCGGCGCGGACGGCGCGGCGCACCGCCCGGTGATGCTGCATCGCGCGATCCTCGGCTCAGTGGAGCGCTTCTACGGAATCTACCTCGAGCACGTGGCGGGAAAGTTCCCGGTCTGGCTCTCGCCGGACCAAGCGATTTTGGTCACCGTGAGCGAGAAGCAAGAGGAATACGCCCGCAAGGTGCAAGCCGAACTCGTCGCCCGCGGCCTGCGCATCGCGCTCGACGTGAGCTCGGACAAGCTCGGCGCCAAGATCCGAAATGCACGCATGATGCGACAGCCCTACATCGCCGTGATCGGCGACAACGAGATGCAAGCGGGCCAGGTCACGGCGCGCTCCCGTGAGGAAGGCGACCTGCCGGCGATGAGCGTGTCGGCATTCGCCGAGCGCCTTCTCGCTGAAGCGCGTCCGCCACGGCTGGCCCGCCTCGGCGCCTGAGATTTTGCGATAACCAACCAGCTATCGAAAGCAATCAACGGAAGGACAGAGAGAAAGTGAACGTTACATGGCTTTAGGTGGAGGACGGCGTTTCAGCCGGGAGCCGCGCGGCCCCCAAATTCGCATCAATCACCGCATCCGCGTGCCGGAAGTGCGCGTGGTGGCGGAGGATGGGTCGAACCTCGGGGTGCTGACCACGGATCAGGCGCTGCGCCGAGCCAGGGAAGTCGGGCTCGACTTGGTGGAGGTCAATCCCAAGAGCAGCCCGCCGGTCTGCAAGATCTTGGATTTCGGCAAGTACAAGTACGAAGAGAAGAAGAAGCAGCGCGACGCCAAGCGCAAGCAGACCGTGGTGGAGGTCAAGGAGATCAAGATCCGTCCGAAGACGGACGACCACGACGTCGACGTGAAAGTGCGCGCGATTCGCCGTTTCATCGAGGCGGGCAACAAGGTCAAGATCACCTGCCGCTTTCGCGGCCGCGAGATCATGCATCCCGAGCGCGCCCAAATGCAGCTCGAGCTGATCGTGTCCAAAGTCGAGGACATCGCCAACATCGAGCAGCGCCCGGCCATGGAAGCACGCACGATGGCGCTGCTCGTGGCACCCAAGCCAATCGTATTTCAGCGGCTCGCCGCGCAGCAACGCGAAGCGCAAAAAGCAGCCGAAGCGCGCGGCGAAGTCTACAAACCGTCGCAATCGCTCGAGGTCGAAGAATTCGACGACGACGATGACGACGACGATGACGACGACGAGAGCCAAGAGGCCGAGCCGTCCTGACGGCTCGACATGTGGGTGAGCTCGCTCGCTGAGCGTTCATCACATCTCAACGCCCACGAGCGCTCTCCAAAGGGCAGCAGGAGCAACGCCTGCTCATGACCATCTCAACCTTCACCCGAGCACCCTCGTAGGCAGCAGGGGCAATGCCCCACTAAACGGCGTTTCAGCTTCGGATCAGCGGATCACGGCGCGGAACTGTAGGCCTGACCCCAAGGGACCCGGCGGACCCGGCGCATGCTTTCCTATCGGCGCGACGGTCGCGTCGCGGTCTGCGAAGGAACTCCGCACGAACAAAAACTCCAAAGCTAGAAGGCATGCCCAAGGCATGCCTTCTAGTGATGCGGAATCACGCCGCCAAAATACGCGCCCGCGGCGCCGACCGCGAGCACGAGCAGCACGATGACCGCGAGTGCTCCGCCGCCCTTTTTTGCGGGTGGGATCGGAGTCGGTAGCGGCGCGGGGGCTGGCGCGGACGAGCGCGAAGACGGCGCGGGTCTGCTCGACGACGGCGGCGGATCACTGCGTACGCGACCCGACAGCGGGTCGTCCTCGAGCGCAGCGAGGTTGCCGACCTCGAACGAGTCACGCGACGATTCGCGATCGCGACCCGTGTCCAATCCCAAGTCGCCGATGTCGTCCGCCCAGCTCTGCACGTTCTCGAAAGAGCCCATCTGCAGCGGCGCCGAGCCCTGCTTCTTCTTGTTCCCGTTGCCGTCCGACGCGCCCTCGTCGAGGGACGTGAACTCGAACAAGGCCTCGTCGATCAGTGAACCGATGATCGAGCCCTTGTCCTCGGACGCGCGACGCTTCTTTTCCGCGCGCTCGAGGCGAATCGGCTCGACGAGCTTGGCGATGTCGAACGACGACACCGCGCGGCCCATGTGAAACAACATATTGTTGAGATCGCGGCCGAAATCCCGCGCGCTCTGGTAGCGCGTGTTCGGATCGCCGGTCAGCGACTTCATCAGCACGCGCTCGAGATCCGGCGTTACCTTGGGATTGAACTGGCGAATCGACGGCACCTTCGCCTGCTGCACCATGCGCACGGTCTCGAGATCCGTCTCGCCCATGAACAGACGACGCCCAGCCAGCAGCTCCCACAGGATGATGCCGACGGCGAAGATGTCGGTGCGGCCGTCGACGGGCAAACCCTGTGCAGCTTCCGGCGACAAGTAGCTGAACTTGCCCTTGATGATGCCGGGTTCGCTCTTCTCCAGTTGGCTGTTGGCTTTGGCCAGGCCGAAGTCCACGATTTTCACTTCACCAAAGCGCGTGATCAGCACGTTCGGTGGCGACATGTCTCGGTGCACGATGTGCAAATTCTGACCGTTGTTGTCGGTGAGCTCGTGCGCGTAGCAGAGCCCCTCGCAGATACGCACGCAGATCAAACACGCTTCCTCGACCGGAAACGGCTGAGCGATTTTCCGTCGATGTTCGATCAGCCCTTTGAGATCGGCGCCGTCGACGTACTCCATCACGATGAAATAGGTGTTGTCGCCGACGCCGATGTCGAACACCTGCACGCAGTTCGAGTGCGACAGCTGCGCGCTCACGCGCGCTTCGTCCAAGAACATGCCGATGAATTGCTTCTTCTCGGACAGGTGCGGCAAGACACGCTTGATCGCGACCGTCTTTTTGAAGCCTTCCAGGCCGGCGCTCTCCGCCCGAAACACCTCGGCCATGCCGCCCGAGGCGATCTTCTCGAGCACTTTGTAGCGTTGCTGTTGCTGAGCCATGCTTCGGAGGACGCGCAACCCTCGGGCGCGGCGTTCCAGGGTAGGGCCCGCAAGCCGAAAGGGTCAAGCATCGCGCCCCGCCGTCGCTCGCTTGCGCCTCGCGATCGCGCGGATCGCGCTGCGCCCTTGCGCGCCCCAAAAAAGCGCGAGATAACGCGAAACATGAGCGCCCACGAGACCGCCCCGAACGCGGCCCACGACGCCGAACACGACACACACGACGAGGACGTGTTTCCGGCGGACGAACCCCATTCGCCTGCGTGGCTTCCGCTTCTGGGCGGCGCCCTCTTTCTGTCGGCGGCGTTGCTCTGGGTCGCTCTCGCCCTTCCGTCGCCCTCACCGTCACCAGGCGAAAACCCGACCGCTGCTGCTGCTGCGCCTGCGCCGACCCCGGCTGCGCGGCCGCCCGCGGCGCCAGCCCCGCCGGGTGGCGCCGCGGTTCAGCGCTGAGCGTCCGGCGAAACCGCTCGCCAAGATCCGAATTTGCGAGTAAGTAGCCGCACCTCCCGGGGCCGTAGCTCAGCTGGGAGAGCGCCTGACTGGCAGTCAGGAGGTCAGGGGTTCGATCCCCCTCGGCTCCACCCCCAAAGTTTCCGTCGCCACGTAGAGTAATCTACGTAGCACGAGCGGACGACATCAACGCCTGACCACGCAAGTTGGGATAGGCTCGCCCGCGAGGAACATCGATGGACGAGATATACGGGGTCTCGCTGGACAGACTCGCTGAATTGGGCGCGAAGCTCTCGGAGTTTCAGGCCAAGTTCGGCGAGGCGCAGGCGCGCTCGGAGTTCGATCGCTGGTGCGCGGACCAAGGCATGGATTCGAACACCTATTGGCAGGCGTACAACGTTTGGCACGAGCGCTTTCGCGCCGATCCCACGGGTCAGCTCTTTGCGCGCTTCACGATGAAATCGGCAGAGCTGTCGCAGAAGGCGCACTTCGGCGACGTGCGCGACATGAGCCAGGACACTCGAGAAGGAGTGACGCTCGAGCGCTACGCGGAAATCACGGTTGCGATGAGCAAGCCGGGCGCGGACGCGGAGGCGCTCGCGCGGCAGCACGGCCTGACCGACGCGGCGCACTGGGTGCGCGTTAACGCGGCCTGGACTCAGGCGATGAGTCAGGATTTGGACCACAAGCTCACGACTCAGTTCGGTCAGCTCTACCAAAAGTACGCAGGCCCCGCGTTCACCGAAAATCTGATGCAGCAGACGGCCGCGATCCTCGCCGAGTCGAACCAACCGCGCGACCGAGTGGACGAGCCCGCGGCACCGGAGACCGCGGATACCCTGTTGCAAAAGCTGACGTCCTCGTCGCAAAAGGAGCGCTGGCACGCGGCGCGACGCCTCGCGCACATGATCGATATCGGCAGCGCGAAGGGCTCGCACTACCGCACCGCCTGCGTGCCGGTGCTGGTCGAAATTCTGGAGCGACACGACGAGTACACCGCTTCGGACGCGGAGGACGCGGCGCGGCGGCTGATTGATATCGGCGAGTCGACAAGCGACGTGAAGAGCGCGATGGCGCGCTGCCTGAACCGCGCTGAGGAAAAGCTCCACACGCTGCGCGCGGCGTTCGCGCCGATTCAAGACAGCGCAGTGCCCGAGCGGATCGTCTTGCAAAGCCGCATTCAGGAGTATTCCTCCTTGGTCTCGAGCCTGCAGCAGCAGCTCGCGGATTTCCGCGACGCGCAAGCGCCCTCCACCGCCGCGCCGCTCGCGGTGAACCCCACGGCTCAGGCCAAGGGAGGTTTCGGCTTCGTACTGCCGCTCGTGGCCGTCCTGCTCCTGGTCGGAGGCGCCGCCGTGTTTTTCTTGATGAAGAAGCCGCCGCCGAGCACAACGCTGAACGCAGCAACTGCCGCGGACGCAGCGAGCACCACATCGCCGCCGGCCGCTGCCGGGACCTCGCAGACCACTACGACGACGCCAGCGACGCCAGAGACGCCTGCGGCGGTCTCCGGCGCTGCATCCGCCAAGCCGGGGCACCCGGGAAAGCCCCATACCGTGAAGAAGAAGTAGCTTCGGGGCACCGTCGAAAAGGGCGCCCAATTCGATTTGCTACAGAGCAACGCGCGGCAATCATCACTACGGAGGGCACGCCGCCCGTGCGCGCGCTTGGTGTAAAGTCTGCGCCA
>DASXKQ010000331.1:0-6730 GCA_036496745.1 Polyangiaceae bacterium | reverse complement strand
CGGCAACGTCGGGCGCATCCAACTACGCCACCTGGTCTGCGACGGTTCCTCTCGCCGCCGCTGAGTCTCAAACTCCGTGCCCGGGCGCGCCCGTCGTTACCGGGAAGAGGGATATCGCGGTTCCCGTCCAAGTATTGGTTCCGGGCCTGGACGGCCTCGCGGTGGCGGAGACGGTTGACGCGGGCTGCACGATCTTCCCCGATTCGAATTGAAACAACCCTCGGTCCCGCACGCTCACTCGACAATCAAGGCCGAGCTGAGAACGCGGAGACCGAGGGTTTCCAAACGCGACTTGCTCCTTTACTCACGTTCAATTCATGTGTGACGTAGAGCTGACCCCGGCAGCCGGAGTCGTTGCAATCGCGTGAGCGGCTGGCGCCGCGCTCACCGCTTCTGGTGCGACCACCGGCGCCACCGGCGTCGCGACCGAAGCCACCACCGGCGCACCCGGCGTCACCACTACGGGTGGTGCCGGAGTCCGGCGCGTTCGCCCCGCGTACAGCGAAGGCGCGATCGTGTCTTCGTCGCCGATGTTCCAGCGCAGAAAGCCGACCGCGCGCCGCACCTGATCGTACGCGTTCACCAACAAGCCGAAGGCTTGCTGACGAATGTGCGCGGCTTCGACCTCCGTGACCGGAGCTTGCTCGCGCACGCCCGCCGCACGCACGAGCCGTTCGCCGATTTGCTTCGCGTGCGCGAGCTCATCCGACGTGAGCGCGGTCTTGCCTTGGATCTGCGGCCAACAATCGCGCAAGAGATTGGCCCAGTCCATCAGCTCGAACCCGACGTTCTTGTACCCGACGAGCCCCTTGAACGAGCTGAGCCGCGCGCTGTCGATCAGTCCGCGTTTGGCGAGCGCCGATGCGTCGGAACGCAGCGTATCTCGCAAACTCAGGGCCTCACTGTTCAACGCGACGATGTCCTCCTGCGGCGTCGCGCTCGTGGCCGAGCGAGAGTTCGCTTCAGCCGCCGCCATGGCGTAGTCCTCCAGACCCTCCACGGCCGCCGAATCGAAATCAGGCAACGCCAAAATGCCCGACTTCAAAGCGAGGATCTCCGGCAGTGCACCAAGCACCGTCGCGATCGTCGCGTGCACATCCAGATTCGTCGGCGCAAACGCCGACTCCGGCACCTTCTGGATTTCACTCAACCGCCGCTCGTAGGCCGCGGTAAACGCGGACTGCTCGCCAGCGGGCGAGGGGGAAATATTCCCCGGAGTTATTGGGTTTGTATTCGTTTGATTGTCCATGATCGTATCCCTATCGTTGTAAATGGTCATTGCTGCGTGCCGCACCACGCGCCACGCGGCGCCCCCATCGGGCGCGCCAGCGCGCGGTTGCGCGAATCGTTCACGCTGAACGAAGAAAGGCTCCCGGGAGCCTCTTGGCGGTTCAAGTTGAACGAGCCGAAGGCTTACGGGCACCTTCGGCGGTTCAAAGTGAACGAAAGGAGGGTGTGTGGGAGCCTCGGGCGGTTCGCGGTGAACGAGCGGAGGTGTGCGGGAGCCCAGCGCGGTTCGCGGTGAACGAGGGGAGGGCTCTTCAGCGCCTTTGGAGGGTCTCGCCTCACTCGCGCGGGCGGTCCCCTTTCGATATGCTCCCGCGATGGAAGCCGCCGAAGCAAAACTGCAGAAGGTGCTTGAGGGAAGCAAGCAGTTCCAAGTCCCGCATTACCAGAGGCCGTACTCGTGGGATTCGCCGCAGTGGCAGACGCTTTGGCGTGATGTTCTCGAACTCGTCGACGATCCGGAGGCTAAGCCCCATTTCTTAGGGTCTATCGTCACGTCGCCCGCGCGCTCCGTTCCGGAGGGAGTCGAAAAGCGGTTGGTGATCGATGGTCAGCAACGCTTGACGACGCTGCTCGTGTTGTTGACCGTCATTCGTGATCGCGCTCGGGCGGGGAATGCTTCGAAACTTGCGGACCGCGTGGAGGACGTCATCACCAATCGCCACGAGGAGTCGCTCGAGTTTTTCAAGTTGCTGCCAACTCAGGCCGAGGATCCGCTCGATAGCGACCGTGAAGCGTTCACGAGGGTCGTCAGCAGCCAAGCAGCTGCGACGTCGAGGAGTGGAATCGCCGCAGCATACGAGTGGTTCTCGAAGAAGCTACGTCGCGCCGATGCGCCCGATCTCCACGCGTTACATGGCGTAGTGACTTCAAAACTCACCTTGGTGAGCATTATCTTGGACGAAAAAGACAATCCGCACCGGATCTTCGAGAGTTTGAACGGGAAGGGGCGGCCTCTGTCGCAGGCCGATCTGATCCGCAATTTTTTCTTCATGCGGTTACCTCAGAGCGAGCACGATGCGGTCTATCGGGACCTCTGGCGCCCGATGCAGCGCCGGCTAGGCGAGGACACGCTCACTGATTTTGTGCGCCACTACCTGGCGCGGTTCGTGGGCGTAACCCGAGAGGATGACGTTTACGCTACGCTGAAGGCACGGGTGGACGGCAATGCAGGGAAATCACCGGTGGAGCACTTGCGGGAACTAACGCAATATTCGGAATACTACGACGTTCTCCTGCACCCGGAAAAGGCGCCATCACAAGCTCTTCGCGATCGGCTGGCGCGCATCAATCGACTCGAGGTTACAGTCGCGTACCCATTTTTGCTGCCCGTGTATGCGGAGTTTGCCGTCGGAAGCATTGACGAAATGGCCCTGCGCGGCGCTCTCGACTTGCTCGAGAATTTTGTCGTGCGCCGCTTCGTGTGTGGTGTGCCAACCCACGGTCTTAACAAGATCTTCGCCCCGCTGTACGAACAGGCGAAGAAAGACGGAGAGTTCATCGCGGAAACCAAGCGCCTTCTTTCTGCGAGTCCGCGGGCCTATCCCCGAGACGTAGACTTTCGGTCAAGTCTGAGCGCAGCGCGTCTGTATGGGGCCGGCGAGCGCCGCGAGAAGACCAAGTTTTTCTTGGAGAGACTCGAAGCGGCGGGCGGTCACAAGGAAGCCGTCATTGCCGATACTCTGACGAGCGAGCACGTGATGCCGCAAACGCTCACGGACGTTTGGAAGGAAGAGCTCGGTCCGGACTGGGAGGAGGATCATCAGCAGCTGCTGCATACGCTCGGAAATTTGACGTTGACGAGCTACAATTCCGAACTGGGGAACGCTTCCTACGCTGACAAGCGCACGCGCTATGCGACGAGCCATATCGAGCTCAACCGCCATTTTGCAGCCGTCAACCGTTGGAATGCCGAATCCATGGAGCGGCGAGCGCAAGTGCTCGGCGATGTCGCACTCGCTATGTGGCCGTTTTTCGGCGCCAGCACAGACGCGGACGTTCACCCTTCCGCGGACCTCGATGACTTCAGCGTTGCGGGGACGATTCCGACCGCGGTGCGGCTTCGTGGGGTCGAGCACTCTGTTCAGTCCTGGGTCGACGTTGCGGTCGCGACGATTGAAGCAATCGTTGCAATGGGCGATGATGAACTGGCTCGGATCATCGAAGAATTGCCGAAGTTCGTGAACTTCGACGCCACTGCGTTCCGCCGCTCGAGTCGCCTTCGGAAGCTTTCGAACGGCGTCTACGTCGAGACCAATCTCTCGGCGACGACCATTTACCGTCTCTGTAAGCAAGCGGCAGGGCTCGCCGGCCTCGTTGCGGATGATTGGTCCGTGTCGTACGGCGGTGCGCTCGACCCGGACGATGAAGAGGAAGAGCGCGCATCAGGCAACGCGCTCGGTGAGCTGCGGAAGGAATTTTGGACCGAGGTGCGCGCAGCCTTGGAGAGCACAGGCGCGTTCCCCTCACTGCGCCCACCGCCGCCACGACACTGGTTCGTGATCGCGCTCGGTCGGCACGGTTGCAACATGTCACTTAATATCAACACGCAGAAGCCGCGGCTAGCGGTCAAGGTCGTGTTCCGTTCAGAACAGGCGACGCGCGTCTATGAGGCCATCGCGAACCACCGTGCTGCCATCGAGGCTGAAGTTGGCGCTGCTTTCCAATGGTTACCGCACCCTGAAAAGCGCTGGAAGACGGTCATGCTCACGCGACCGTTTGACCTTCACGATCGGGCGGCTTGGGCGAGCGGTCTATCGTGGCTCGCTGAGTATGCCGTCAAGGTGCATCGAGCTTTCGCGAGCCGGCTGGCGACGCTTCCGCCGGATGTGTTCTCGGTGCCAGATAATTCGGTGCTGAGTACAGCGGGAAGCCTGGGGACGAGCAATAGCTAGACCTGTTTGCGACGGCCAGCGCCGTCCCACCAGTACCGCTAGCGTTTCCGGCTTCGCGCGCGCGGCGGCTTGACGAGCACAATCTCGCCGTCGACCATCTCGACCAGCGACGTATTGGTCGTTAGCGCAAGCTCTTCCGCCCGCTTGCGGGCTCGAACTAGTGCGGGCAGCGCGCGCGCCAGGAGGGGATTCTTGGCCTTCTCGATGGGCTTGGGGTTCATCGATTCTCGCCCCAATCTAGCAGAATCGGTCGCCGCTGGGAGTTGTCGTAGAGAGCCCTGAGCGAAGCTGCCATCAGCGAGGGTGCTCTCGAACGCAAAACTCTCGCCCCGCTGCACGTGGTCGGCGATGAGCTGGGACATGATGCGTCCGGCGCGAATCGCCGCTCGCTCAGGCTCGAATGGAGAGATCCCTGCCGCGATCAAATCCGCATTGACGAAAATTGGGCAGCCAGCCTCCGACGTTCGTGTCAAAGGTTTCCATCGAGTGCGCCCATGGCGATGGCTTGCTGGATATCGTCGTCCGTGAGCGGCGCTGCACCCGCCGGCGCGTCGATGCGTCGTGCTAGGAGGTCGTCCACGGAGAGCTTTCCTTTGGGAAATTCGCCCGGCTCTGCTTCCGCCTGCAACGCGATCAGCTCGACCCGCTTGCCGAGCAAGGGCCGGAAAGCGGGAATCGCGGCGGCCGTCGCTTCGTCAACGGTGGTTTGGACTTTGATCGGGTTCACCGTGCCTCCTCAACCACTCTAGCAGAAATTGAGCACCCAAGCCCATCTCTTCCCGAAGGTGGGACGGCTCGGCAGCTCGACGAAGTGACGCGATCAACTTCCGCCATGCTCACCATGTTGCGCAGTCGCTGATCTCAAAAGTTCGTGCTCGCGGCCCCGCCAGCTTTGCGAATCGCTCCTCCTTGAGGGAAGCGCTGATAGGTGCTCAGCGCGGTGAATGCGCGTGCGTACGGTAAACCTTTTGCCCCCACGACCCGCCCGGGCGAGTCTGACGGCAAAATCTCAAAGTTCTTGAGGAGGAAGTAATGGCTGCTTTCGTCGACGGGGAAACGACTGTGGGGGAGGCCCGCGAGGACGACTTCGAAGAAGCCATCGAACGAGTGACGGGCCTTTCGCTTTCAACGATTGTTCGATCCCTTCGATTAATTCTTGGCTACTGCTGTTCGTGTTCGTCATGCGACCGCAAATCGCACGCTCACGCTCACACCCGCAACGTCACCCCTGAACGGTTACATTCGACGCGGCGCGCATGCGCTCGGCGTAGCAGTGCTTGCAGCCGGGGCTGAGCTTGTCGCAACCCGTGACGGGGTTCCAAGTGGACTCGGTCCATTCGATGCCGGAGCCTTGGGCCATTGCTGCCAGCCGTCCTACGCGGGTGTGGGAGCGCTCGGGACGACGCTCGAGAGCCACGCGCCCGGGCCCGCCGCCACGCGCCGAAGCACCAGCTCGGCTCGCCGGTACTGCTCCTCGTCATCGCGCACGATCAGGCGCACGACGACGTTGGTGTCAAACGCCTCCACGACCGCTCGCGCCTTCGGCGATGGCGCGTTCCATGTCCTGCAAGCTGACGGGCCCTACGCCGGGCGGCGGTATTAGCCGAGCTGCGAGGAATTCGTCCACGCTCAACCTGCGCCCGCGCTCGGCGACGGCTGCTGGTTTCGGTGTGTCCTCCGCTACCTCGAGCGAAGCGCGCTCAATGAGCCGCAGTCGCTCGGGCAACGGCAAGCGACGAATTGTCGCGAGGATCTCTGTGCCTTAAGCCGGTCATTGGGAAGAGGGCTATCATGGAAGCGCGGCCCCCTCGAGCCGTGCGATCCACCGCGAGTTGGCAAGACTCTTTCCGAAGTAAGACTCTTTCCGAGCAAGCAACGACCCATCATCCTTGGCAACTGACGACTCGCTGACGTGCTGGCATTCAGCTACCTAGTGGACGCCGAGCACGCGAGGGTCGCATCGCAAGAATCCAATCGCGCGCATTCGATGACCGCCTTCGGCATGCCACCTTTTAGGCATCCGCGTAGGCTGTATTCGGAGGTTCGACCGAATTTCGCAACTTCACAGGCGGGGAGGCGATCGCATAGTTCCGCGGGGGTTTTTGGAATCAGGGATTCCGGCGAGAGGTCTTTCAGCCGTTTCGGCAGTGGCAACTCCTCGGGCTCCAGCAGGGGTACCTCGCCGCAGTGCAGCTCTGGTGGGGTTCCGCCGGCGACTGCGTAGTACGCGGCCGCGAGATCCGCACACACCGCTGCCGTATCGCATTCGGCGACAATGGCAATGAAGTCCTTCATGCGCGCGCTGCGTCGGGCCGTAAGGGTTACCGGCGTGCGTTCATTTGCCGGCTGCCAACGCGAGTCGACGCGATAAACCTGTCGAAGTAGGCCAAAAGATCCAGGGGCGTCGAGGTATTTCTCGGGCACGAATGCCAGAAGCGCTTTCGAAACGACGCAGTTGGTGGCGTAGTTTTGAACTCCGCCGAGCCCAGAATGATCGTAGTGAGCTCTAGAGTTCCAACCCGCGGCCTTGCACCAATCGAATGTGATGG
>DASXKQ010000330.1:0-24770 GCA_036496745.1 Polyangiaceae bacterium | reverse complement strand
CTGCACGGCACGTTTTGGCATCGCGCCTTCGGCACCAAGCATAGTCACGGCTGCGTCAATCTAAGCCCGCGCGACGCGGCTCGTCTCTTTGCTTGGACGAGCCCGCGTCTGCCGACGGGCTGGAGCGCGGCGTTCCCAACTATTTACGAGCCCGGCACGCTCGTCCGGGTACGCTGAGTGACTAGCTCACTTTGAGCTGCAACAAGTACGCGATTGCGAACGCGAACAAGACGAGCGACTCGATCAACGCCAGACCCAAAATCATCGGCGTCTGAATGCGACCGGCAGCGCCCGGATTGCGGCTGATGCCCTCGAGCGCCGCAGCGGCTGCACGGCCCTGCCCGAGACCACCACCCATCGCGGCCAGGCCGATGGCGAGACCGGCCCCGAGCGCCGCCGCGGCTTGCGCGCCACCCGACGCGCCGGGCTCCTGTTGCGCGAACGCGCTCGACGAGAACAAGGTGGTGAGCGCGAGCGAGGCCAGCGCAACGTTCTTCTTGGACATGATCATCGTCTCCTTATGTGCCGTATAAATGCTGGGCGAGGTTCACTTCGCCGAGAAGTTTGGGGTGCTTTAGAACATTTTTCATTGGCTTCAGAGTGTTTTGTTTTGGGGATGGGGGCCCCAAAACCTGGGGGCGGGCCCCACTGAATTCACTTCAGCGGGGCGGGGGCTGAGCCCCCGATGAGCTAGTGCGCCTCGTGCTCGGTCGCCAGCCCAATGTAGATGCAAGTGAGGAGCGTAAAAACGAGGGTCTGAATCAGGATAATCAGGCAGCCGAGCAACATCACCGGAACCGGCACCAGCAGGGCGACCAGGCTCAGGAAAATGCCGAGAATCAGATGATCGACAGCCATGTTGAGCATCAAGCGCACGGAGAGGGTCAGTGGCCGAACGAATAGAGAAATCAGCTCGATCGGAAAAACGAGGATCCAAAGGTACCAGACCGGCCCGGCCAGGTGAGCGACGTATCGCCAGCCGTTGCTGGCCAAGCCATAAGCGTTGAAGCATACGAACACGATCAACGCGCTGCCCAGCGTGACATTGAGGTTGGTCGTCGCGATCGGCGAGCCCGGAATCAACGCGAGCACGTTCGAAAAGAAAATGAACGTCGCAGACGTTGCGATCAGCGGAAAGTACCTCTTCGCGCGTTCGGCATCCATCACGCTCTTGGCGAGATCGTAAAAGTAGCCGAGGAAGGTTTCCATGAACGTGCGCAGCGTCAAACGCTCTTCGGGCGTGACCGCATCGTCTGTCTTCGACAGCTGCGACCCCGCGCGCAGCGCGACGAAGAGCACGATCAACACGACTAGCAAGCTCGCGGCAATGCCCTCGAAGCTTCGCCAGCTTGGCGGCTCGTGCTGCAGCAGCGTGTCGCCCAGTGAGCTCGCATTCTGATCGAGCGTCTCACGCATGTGAGCGAGCAGGAGCGTTAGAAACGTCGTATGTTCGGGCATCCCTGTCAGCCTTCTCTAGGAGCTACTTTGGACGAGCGCAGTTGCGAAACCACGATGCCGATCGGCAACGCGCCGTAGCCAATCATCAGCGGCAAGACCTGTGCGTGGCCACTACGCACCAGGTACGCGACGGCCACGAACAGCGCTCCGAACTTCAGGACCGCAACGGCCAGCCACGGCGAACGGGCACCAGCGGGGTACAAGAAGCCGCGCACGGTTTTTCCGAGTAACCACAGGTTGCCGACCGCGAGCAGCGCGCCCAAAACGATGCTCACGCGCGAGCCCGATCCGACGAACGACGGCGCTACCAGCACGAGCAACAGACCGACTACCGCCACGACCGTCAGCCCCACGCGCAGATCGCTTTGCTCTTCATTTCGCTCGGTCGTCATCGTTGAATTTCTTCCGCGCTTCGCGCTCGCGGCGTTCTTCGTCCTCGGCATCGCGGTTCGCCTGTTTCAGTGCGCGCCACACCACTCGAACTGCCGCCGCCAGCCCATAGCCCAACCCAATCAGCGTGAGAACACCGTGCGTGTGGAGTTTCTTGTCGAGCCATTGTCCGAGCAGCAGGCCTACCAAGATGCTCAGGGCGAGCTCGAGGCCAACCGTTCCGTACCTTCCGACGCCTTTCCAGTATTGCTGCACTAGTGTTCGTTGAGCGGCGCTCGCTTAGCATGCGGCTCCCTTGAGGGTCAATTGACACTCAGGGTGCTATGGTCGCCGTATGCGTAGAGCTTCGTGGCCCGCAGCTGCGCTTCTTCTCACGGCGGTCGATGCGACGGCTCAGCCAACTCCAAGCCCGCCTGGGCCCGCTCCCGTCGCCCCTCCCGCTCCAGCCGTGCCAGCGCCGCGGCCCAACAACGGAGCTGCAGCCACGCCAGCGCCGGGGGACGCGCCCCCGGGCTACTACGTCGAGCCGCCCTCGCCCCCAAACGCTGTGCAGAATCAAGAGCCGCCGCCCGAGCGCGGTGTCACTGTCTATGAGCCTCCGCCGCCCGGTTTCTACCCGCCTGGTGCGATGGTCTACGAGCCACCACCACCTCCAGAACCGCATCATATCGCCCCGAGAACTTCGCTCTGGTTGGGCCTACGAGCGGGCTGGTTCATTCCATTTGGTAACGTTTGGGCTCACGACAGCGGCCCAGACCAGTACGGCGACGCGATCCTCCAGGGCGTGCCGTGGTCTCGCTACGCGTCATCCGGGCCGATGTTCGAGCTCGACGTCGGCATGCGCGTGGCGCGCAGCTATAACGTATTTGCGCTGTGGGAGCGCGCTTCGCTCGGCGCCGGGAGTTCGAAAACAGAACCTGACGGCAGCGTCAGCAATCCAAGCGGTGGAGACTCTGACTTTTTCGGGCTGGGTGTGCGCGCAAATACGGATCCAGATCGCGTCGGCTTCGTCACCGAGCTCGCGATTGGCTACCGCCGTGCACGGAGCAAATGGGACGACGGTGCTCAGCTCCAGCTCACCGACGCGCCGTTCGAGGCTCGCATCGGACTCGGCGCCGAGATTCGGCTAAACAAGCTCTTCGCGCTGTCACCAATGCTCACCGTTGGTGTCGGCTCGTTCGAAACCCTGCGCTTCGTCAAAAACAACACGACCAGCGGAGTGCTCGGTGTGAACGACACCAGCGATGGCCACGCCTGGGCGACCCTCACGCTCGGCGGTCACTTCGACCTCGTCGGAACGAACTAAAAGTCGAGCTTATCCGAGGACGCGCTCGGCTTCGTCCAGGCGTTGGTTGATCAGCCGCACCAAGATCGGCCTGAGTGCGGTGACCGCTCGCGCGCGGTGACTAATGCCATTTTTTTCGAGCTCGGAGAGCTCGGCCATCGCGCGGCCGTCATGTCCGTCCACGACGAACAATGGATCGTACCCGAAACCGCCGTTGCCGCGGGGGGTGCGCGCAATGCTCCCGTCGCAGATACCTTCGACCGTGTGCACCTCCGAGTCACGCCAAGGATCGACCAGCGCCAACACGCAACGAAAGCGCGCGCCGCGGCCACCTTCCTCGATGCTCTCGAGCTCGCGCAAGAGTGCCGCATTGTTCTCCGCATCCGTCGCTCGCTCGTGGGCGAATCGCGCGGAGCGCACGCCGGGCCGCCCGCCCAGAGTGTGCACTTCGAGACCGCTATCGTCGGCGAGTGCCAGTGAGCGCGTGGCGCGTGAGACGGCCTTGGCCTTGATGGTCGCGTTATCTTCGAAAGTGACGCCGTCCTCGACGATGCTGAGCTTCTCAGCGAGGACCTCGTGCGAAGTGACGAACTGCACCGGCAAATCCGCGAGCAATGCACGCAGCTCCGCGAGCTTGCCCTCGTTCTCGCTCGCCAATACGATCGTCAATAGCTCCGACATGGCACCAAAACCCGCGACATCATAGCTCAGTCTCCAGCGCGGCTTGCGGGAGATGTATCCAAATCCGCGTGCCTTTGGGTTCGCGCGGCTCACAAGCAATGCTGCCGCCGTGCGCCTCGACGATCTGGCGCGTGATCGCGAGACCTAGCCCGGTGCCGTGGCTCTTGGTCGTGAAAAAGGGTTCGAATAGACGGGCGCGTGCCGCGGCGTCGAGCCCGACCCCTTCGTCCTCGACGGTAACGTCCGCGCCGCCGCCCTCACCCGCCTTGACGGTTACGTACAAAGCGCCGCCCTTGGGCATCGCCTCGCGCGCGTTGCGGATCAGGTTGAACAAGGCTTGCTTGATCTGCGCCTCGTCAATCGACGCGATCACCGGCTCCGCTGGGGACACGAGCTCGAGTCTCACGCTGTGCCGCTCCAAATCGCGACGCATGAACTCGAGCGCCTCGCTGACCACCTCGCGCAGATCCTCACGCTCCGGACGGAGCGGCTGACGGCGCGCCACCGAAAGATATTGTTCGCTCAACGCCGTGAGCCGCTCGACCTCCAGCCGAATAGCGCGCACGAGGGCGCGCGGTTCTTCAGTGCCTGCAGCCAAATCGTCCTCCAATAGCTCCACATTGAGCGCGATCGACGAAAGCGGATTGCGAATCTCGTGCGTTACGTGCGCGGCCATTTTGCCGATCGTCGCTAGCCGCTCCGAGGCCAACAGCTGCTCGTTGGCGCGAGCGATCGCCGAGACCATGCCCTCGAACGTGGTCGAGAGTTCACCGATTTCGTCGCGCGAAATGACGGCCTCGCGCGGCTTGAGGTCACCACTCGCCACCGCCTTCGCACGCTCGGTGACCCAAGCCAGCGGCCGCAAGACGCGACGCGCATAGAGTGCCATCGCGCCGCCGACGAGCGCGGTGCCGACCGCCAGCGCCACGAAGAACCGGATCGCCAAGAGTTCACGATCACGTGCCCGCTCGAGCAATAGATCCACGTTCCGAAGCGCATGTTGCTCGAGCAAGTTGAGTTGCTTCGAGCCCTGCGAACCGCGCGTGACCAGCTCGTCACGCAGGCGCTCGGCACCAGCCTCGTCACGTCGATCGATTGCCTCGAACAAGCGATCGAGCAAGGACGAATCGCCGGCGAGCAGTGTTTCGATGTTGGCTACCTCGCCCAACAAGTCCGTGCCGGCCGCGCGCGCACCGAGCTCGTCCGGGTTGAGGAAGGCGCGTGAGATGGCCGCCCGCACTTCTCCGAACAAGCGCGGACGACCAATGCGCAGCGCAAAATCGAACCAAATCCGAATGTCCGCGGGGTTTCGTGCGGCAGTGATGTGATTGAGCTGCGTATTCCAGGTGTCTTGCTTGGCGACCAGATCGTGCACTGAGAACGCCAACGGGAAATACCCGGTGCGAACCAAGCGCGCCTCGCGCGCCGCGTTGCGCTGCGCGACCACGCTCCAGCCGGCCGCGAGCGCAAACGCAATCATGATGATCGCGTATGAGCCGAGCACGCGCGTCGCGACCGTGCGTTTCGAGCGGGTAGCCTGCGTCATTCTGTCAGACCGAGGCCCTGCGCTATCAGCGTCGCGATATCGACCGCCGGTACTCCCTGCTTGCGAAAACGGCGCAAGCTCGAGGCGCAGGCCGTGACCAGCAATCCGCCGCCAGCTCGTTCGTGTGCCGCGACGCGCTGCGCGGCGATCCGGGCCGAGGTTTCCGGCATGGCCAGCGGCAGGAGCGCGCCCGCGCCGCAACACTCCGCCCGCTCACGAGACGCAGGAAATTCCTGATTGGTACGCCCGAGTACCTTCGCGAGTATTTGACGCGGCTCGTCGTACTGGCCAAGACCACGCCCCAGCGCACAGGGATCGTGAAAGCGAACAGGCTCGCCCTGCGCGACTCCATCGAGCTGCGAGAGTCGCTGGGAGTGCTGTGCCGCAAGCGCGACGAGCGTCGTGAAGCGCGAGTCCCCCAGCGCGACGTAACAGCCCGGATCGCCCAGCACGAGCTTACGACCGCCTACCGCAGCGCTAAGGCGGCTGCGAGCTGCGTCGAAACCGGCGCGATCTCCCGCGTGCAGCAAAGGCGCGCCGCAACAACCCGGAACGAGACGGACGGGGCCGGCCAACGCGATCGTCGCTCGCAAGATCGCGCGCGCTTCGGGCTCGGCCTGCCGCAAATACGCGCAGCCTATCAACAGCGCGACCGACGCGTCGGCATCGACACCGGGTTCACCCGCGAACTCGTGCAGGCGCGCGCCGATCTCCGCAGTGCGCAGGCCGTGACGCCGCGCACTTTCGGCGACGCGCTCCGGCGCTCGATCGTTCGCAAAGTATTCCGTCCTTGCGTCATACAACGTATCGGCAACCGGGTTTCCATGCTCGCAATACTCCGTGCACGCATGACATCCGGTGCACGCCCAGGCCGTCGCCGCCGTTTCCGCATCCGCGTTCGAGTCAGCGCGCGCAGCGAACCAGGCCAGGCTCATTTTGCCCCATGGAATCAGCGCTTCATTGACCTCGACGTTCGAAACCGGACACGTGGCGCGACAAAGTTTCGGGCAATAGCCACAAAGCTCGAGCTCGCGCGCGCGGCTCTGCACGAGCGAAAGGTGACGCGCGGTCATCGCGCTGGACTCTTGCTCGCGCTGCGCGTCGACTTGCTCTTACGCGTTGCCGGCGCCTTCTTGCTTGGCTCCTTCGGTGGCTGAGCGCCCTGGGGTAAGCGCAGCTCGAACGTCGCACCCTTGCTCGACGAGTGCACGGCGATGCTGCCGTGATGCTCCTCTACGATCTTTTTTACGATCGCGAGACCCAGGCCCGTACCGCCCGCTTTGCCCATGGTCACGAAGGATTGAAAGAGCTTGCCCTCGATCTCCTTGGGGATACCCGGCCCCGTGTCAGCAACGCTGATCAACAAATCCGCACCGTCGAGCCGCGCGCCGATGCTGAGCCGTCCGCCACGCGCGCCCATGGCTTCAATCGCGTTACGCGCGAGGTTATGCACGACGCGGGCAATACGTCCTTCGTCGAAGCGCGCGACCACCTTCGTATCGATCGAAAACTCGAGCTCGACCGGCGCGTCTCCGACTTCGAGCGCGAGCTGCCGCCGAAAATCACTAAAGAACTTGTGCAGATAGACCTTGCGCAGAAAGACGCTGCTGTCGCCGCGCGCAAACTCGAGCACCTCGCGCTGCATCGAGCTCAGCACGTCGAACTGCTTCAAGATCTCCTCTGCGTACTCGGCGCGCACGGGTCGCTCGCCGGCGTCGGCCATCAGCTGCACATAGCCGCTGATGACGGCCATCGGCGTTTTGAAATCGTGGATCACTTGCGATAAAAGCCGCCCGATCGAGGTGAGGCGCTCGCTGCGTTCACGTTGCGCATTGGCGTTGAATAGGCGCACCGCAGTCGATACGTTGGCGCTAACGAGTCGCATCAGCGCCACGTCTGCCTCTTCGAACATCCGCCCATCGCTGTGTGAAAACAGGCCGATCGCGCCGAGCTGTGCGCTGTCTCCGTCGAGTGGTAGCGCGAGCACGGACGTCACCGGAAAGGCAAAGCTCCCTTCCACGTGCGCGTGCCAACGGGCGTCCGCATCCGCGCGATCCGCCGACACGATCTCGCCGCTCTCCATGGCCGCAGCCAGAAAGCCCTCTCTCGATTTCACGCCCAGACGCGTAATTTTCTCGGGCTGATTCGCGTCGAAGACGTATTCGACCAGATCGCCGGTGTCGTCCTCGGATAGCAGCAGACCCGCCGCGCGCGCCCCGCAAGCGGCGGCGCATTGTCCGAGCACCGCGACCGCGAGCTCCTCGATCGTTCCGGCGCGTGCCGTCCTTCGCTCGAGCTCCAAGAGCAACGACAGATCCTTGAGCTTTCGCTCGAGCTGTTCGGTCGTGTCGACCAGCTGCTTGTTCTTCTGAATCAGCGACAGGAACAGTCGCGAATTATCGATCGCAACCGCTGCTTGCGTGCTGAGCGCGGACAGGATCGCCTCGTCTTCGCCGCTGAACTCCAAGCCGCGCAGCTTGTTCAATACTTGAATCACGCCGATGGTGCGGCCCAAGTGATTCTTGAGCGGTGCGGCCAACATGCTGGTCGTGCGGTAACCCGTGAGCAGATCCCAGTCCCGCTCGAACTGCGCGTCAGCGTATGCGTCGCGAATGCGAATGGGTTTGCCGGTGAGCGCGACGGTGCCCGCAATGCCGTGACCAAGCTTCATGCGAATCGAACGCACCTTGTCGCCGACCACGAGACGGCTAACGAGCTCCTTCTTCCCCTCATCGAGTAGGTATAACGTGGCGCGGTCCGCCTCTACGAGCTCGGTCAGCTTTTCGAGTATCAGCTCCAATAGATCGTCCAGATCGAACGTGGTGCCCAGCGCGACACCGACCTCGCGCAGCGCCGCAGAAACCCGACGCTCGTGCCGCAGAGCTTCCGAGAGATCGCCGCGGGCCTCGCCGCCGTGCGGGATGAGATCGCTCCCAGAGCTCATCGTGTGATCGAATCACGAAGGCTCGGACGAATCCAGGACCCATACTGCGACTCGCGTCCAAATCGACGAAAGCTCGAGCGGCCAAGCTCGCTCTTCGCGCGGGCAAATTGCACGGCTCGGCGCTCCCAGCGCCTCCTCCCTGGCCCTTTCGAGCCTTCGCTGGTACTAGAGCCATCTAGATTCGAGCTCGAAAACGCTCGTCAGGTGGCCCAGATTCACCCCGGGCGCCGGCTTGGCCGGAGGATCACGATGGCACTCAAGCAACTGCAACTGACCGTGCGCGGCCGCGTCCAAGGCGTGTTTTTCCGCGCCTCGACTCAACGTGAGGCACGTCGCCTCGGCATCACGGGCTGGGTAAAAAATCGCGCGGACGGCTCGGTCGAGATCGTCGCCGAAGGTGAAGAAACGACGATCCGCGAACTGTACGGTTGGGCACAAAAGGGACCCAGCGCTGCGCGCGTCGATCGAGTTGACACACGCTGGCGTAGCTTTACCGGAGATTTCCCGGATTTCCGCATCGTCGACTGAGAGAGGAGCGCACGCGCTGTCGAGAGCACGGGCTGGCTCGAGACCGCGAGAGCGCACAGGCCGGGTGAAACCGGCGCGGCGCATCTGGCGCTTATTCGCCGTGCTCGCCTGCTTGGCGAGCGTGACGCGAGCAGGCTCTGCCGAACCGAGCTCCAGCAGCACGAGCCTGCCCGAGTTGCCGCCCGCGCCGAGCCTGGACGTGGGGCGACCAACGCCCACCGAAGTCGAAGCACTCAACGCCCGCCTCGAACGCATTTGCTCGAGCGAAGCCGAGGAACGCGAGGCTGCCGCTCGCGAAGCGCTCGAGGTCGACAGTAAGCTCGTGCCTGCGCTGCGCATGCGCTTGAGTTCGCTGGCCGAGGCCAGCAACCACGAAGAGATGAAACAGCTCTTACTCGTCACGCGCAAGGAGGCTCATGAATCCGTGGACGAACAAGAGCCGAGCAGTAAGCGCAAAAAGTCCGCCGACTATTTGCAACTCGTGACGGAGCACGCCTCGCCGAAGAGTAAAACGTGGTGCCAACTGGCCTCAGTGCTCGCCGAAAGCCGGATGCTCGCCCAGATTGGCACCGTCGAAGCCGTTCGCGGGTTGATCGACGTGTATGTGCGCTTCGGCGAATTCATGAGGATCGACACGCAACTACAGCTCGATGGGCTCGGCGAACGTGGCGTCCCGGCGTTGATCGAAGCGCGCCGTCACCCAGCAGAGAAGATCGCAAAGTGGGCGGAAAAACAGCTCGATGCGCTGGGTAAGGGCATCCCTGGCGAGACCGTGCGCACCTCGAACCTGCAGGTGCTCTCCGACGTGCTGCGAGCTTACGGTCGCGTCCGCGATCCGGACGCGGCGCGCATCATCGTTTCCTTCGCCAACAGTGAGCGCGCGCAAGTGCGAGAGGCCTCGCGTCAGGCAATCGCGCTCCTAGGTGAGGTGGGCGCGTGGCAGCTCCGTGATACCTACGAAAGCGTGGTCGGCAAGAAGCCACCTCGCGATTGGAACTGGGAGCGAACAGCGCGCGAGCTGTTCGCAGAATTCGATCGTTTGCGTTCGGCGGAGGTCTCCAAACTGTTCGACGCAGGCGTCGCCGCCCGTCAAAACGGCGACTTCGACAGCATGCGGCATGCGTTCGATCGAGTGCTGGCTCGCAGCCCCGACTATCCAAAGCACGACGAGCTTGCAGCGGGCTACCTGGCTTTCGCTGAAAAAGAGGCCGACAAACGGCCGAGCGATGCAGTCGATGCCCTCTTGCGAGCCGAGCGGCTGAGCAAAGGCACGGATGCAGAGCATAGAGCCGCCGCGCTGCGGCTCGTCTTGCAGGCTGAGCAATTGGCGAGCTCGGGGGTCGCCGACGTCACGCTATTGAACCGCGCGCTCGAGCTAGACGCCAACTGTTCACGCGCCAAAGCCGCGCTCGCGCGTTTTCAGCATGGCGAGCTGAAGGAGGAGCCATCCTCACGCTATGTCGCCGCCGCAGCGATCGGGGCCACCGCACTATTTTCGATCTTGTTCGTGCTGCTACGCCGTGAAGCCCCACCAGTCCCCGTCGCTACCACAGAGCCACAGCCACCCGCTCCCCCAGAGCAACCAACCGCCAATCAGCACATCGTGGAGCAGCAGGCAGGCGAGCTCTCTGAAAGCGCGGAACACAAAACGAACGAGCCGGGCTCCGAAGAACCCGGCTCGTAGGTAGCTAGCGCGTGGCCGGTGCCACGCCGCCGCTCACCCTTCGGCTTCTGCTTTCTTCGCTTTGGATGCGCGCGGCTTTTTTGTGGCCGTCGCCTCAGCTGCCTCGGACTTGCCTGCCTTCTTGGCTTTGGGCGCCTTGGCTTCTGCGCTCTTGGTCACCTTGCCGGCCTCGTGCGGCTCGCCTTGATCGACGAACTCGATCAGGGACATCGCCGCGTTGTCGCCGCGACGGCGACCGAGCTTGATGATGCGCGTGTAACCGCCCGGACGAGTCTTGAAGCGCTTGGCCAGATCGACGAACACTTTCTCGATCAGATCGACCTTCTGGCTGTCGCCGCCCTTTTTCTGCACGACGCTGAAACGACGCAGAAAACGACCCATGTGTTGCTGGGCAGATTGACGACGCGCGCGATCCGCGACGCTCAGCTTGTCGTGCGGCGTGTACGCGACCGGGCCGAGCCGGATGGCGCGCGTGATCAAGCGCTCCGCCACGCGGCGCAGCTCCTTGGCTTTCGCGTCCGTCGTTTCGATGCGCTCGTGCGCAACGAGATTCGCCGTCAACGCGCGCAACATGGCGCGGCGATGGCTCGTATTGCGGCCGAATTGCCGCCCTGCTTTGCGATGCCTCATGGAACTACCTCAGTCGACTGGCGCTCAGCCTTGGGCCTGCTGCTGCTTCCAGCGCTCGACCATGCCCGGCCAATTGTCGAACTTCATACCAAGACCAAGTCCCATGGTGGACAGGATCTCTTTGATTTCCTTGAGCGATTTACGCCCAAAGTTCTTGGTCTTGAGCATGTCTTGCTCGGTCTTCTGCACGAGCTCGCCGATCAGCGTGATGTTGGCGTTCTGCAGGCAGTTCGCCGAACGCACCGAGAGCTCGAGCTCGTCGACCGAGCGGAACAGGTTCTCGTTCAGCGGCTCCTCGTCGCTGCCGGACACCTGGTACGACGTCTCCTCGGACTCTTCGAAATTGATCCAGATCGAGAGCTGCTCCTTGAGGATCTTGGCGGCAAAGGCGACGGCGTCGACCGGACGCACGGCGCCGTTCGTCCACACTTCGAGCACGAGCTTGTCGTAGTCGGTGACTTGACCGACGCGCGCGTTCTGCACCGTGTAGTTCACCTTGCGGATCGGCGAGAAGAGCGCGTCGATTGGGATCGTCCCGATCGACATCGTCGGGCTCTTGTTGCGCTCGGCCGGCACGTAACCGCGGCCGCAAGCCACCGTGAGCTCCATCGAGAGTGGGCCTTTTTTGTCGAGCGTCGCGATGTGGTGATTGGGGTTGAGCACGGTCAGGCCGTCGACGACCTTGATGTCGCTCGCCAGCACCGGTCCAGCACCCTCCTTTTCGAGGCGAACCGTGAAGGTCTTCGGGGAGTCGACCTTGAACACGACCTCTTTGAGGTTGAGGATGATGTCGGTGACGTCCTCGACCACATCCGGAATGGTGGTGAACTCGTGTAGCGCGCCTTCCAACCGAACCGCGGTGATCGCCGCGCCTTGCAGCGACGCCAGGAGCACGCGACGCAGCGAGTTGCCGATCGTGATGCCGAACCCGCGCTCGAGGGGCTCGCACGTGAACTTGCCATAGGACTCCGAGTTCGACTCCGGATCCAGGGTAATGGCCTTGGGGCGGATCAGATCGCGCCAGTTACGGCTCATCATTTGAGTGACCATGCTGCTCTCCTCTTTCTTGGGTTGGGGTTCGCGCGACCGTCCCGAACACCGTGGGAACCAGCTCCCGCCGTATGCTCCGCGATCTGCCCGCGTTTGCTAAAAAACTACCTAGAATAATATTCGACGACGTACTGTTCGCGCACAGCGGGCTCATTGAGCTCGTCGCGCACCGGCATGGACTTGAACACGCCGCTGAAACCGTCCTTGTCGACCTCGATCCAGCTTGGACGCTGGCGCGCTTGCGACGCGGTGAGCGCGGCGGCGATGTACGCAATCTTGCGGCTCGCTTCGG
Source organism: Polyangiaceae bacterium (assembly GCA_036496745.1). Lineage (GTDB taxonomy): Bacteria > Myxococcota_A > Polyangia > Polyangiales > Polyangiaceae > PMG-095. The sequence goes on along the minus strand of DASXKQ010000330.1, from coordinate 12,282 downwards.
CGATCTCGATCTTGTCCTCGGGGCTGACGCGGAAGCTCGGAATGTTGACGCGCTTGCCGTTGACCAGCACGTGATTGTGACGCACGAGCTGGCGGCCCTGAGCGCGGCTCGCCGCGAAGCCGATGCGATGCACTACGTTGTCGAGGCGGCGCTCGATCAGCCCGAGCATCTCTTCACCAGTGCGGCCCTTGAGGTGCGTAGCTTGCAGGTAGGTGCCCGCGAATTGGCGCTCGAGCAAGCCGTAGATGCGGCGCATCTTCTGCTTTTCACGCAGGCGCAAGCCGTACTCGCTCAGCTTGATGCGCGCCTGGCCGTGCTGGCCCGGCGGATATGGGCGGCGGGTGACCGCGCACTTTTCGGTGAAGCAACGCTCACCCTTGAGATAGAGCTTGCCGCCCTCGCGGCGACATAGCTTGCAAACAGCACCTAGATAACGCGCCATGTTCTCTCCGTCACACGCGACGACGCTTGGGCGGCCGACACCCGTTGTGCGGGATCGGCGTTACGTCGCGAATCAATGTTACCTTGAAGCCCACTTGCTGTAGGGCACGGAGCGCGCTCTCGCGTCCCGCGCCTGGCCCCTTCACGAACACGGCCACGGAGTGCACTCCGTGCTCCATGGCGCGTCGACCCGCCTCTTCCGCCGCGAGCTGCGCCGCGAAAGGCGTGCTCTTGCGCGAACCCTTGAAGCCGCGCGAACCCGCGCTAGCCCAGGAGATCACCGCACCGTTCACGTCGGTGATCGCCACGATCGTGTTGTTGAACGTGGACTGGATGTGACAAATGCCGGCGTAGATATTCTTCTTGACGGCTTTTTTCTGGGGGCGCGCTTTGGGGGTAGCCATGATGATATCGCCTTAAACCTTAGGACCGACGCGCGAGGCTCTTGCGCGGACCCTTGCGAGTGCGGGCATTCGTGCGGGTGCGCTGGCCGTTGACCGGCAGCCCTTTGCGATGACGAAGACCGCGGTACGAGCCGAGATCCATCAAGCGCTTGATGTTCTGCTGCACTTCGCGGCGAGCATCGCCTTCTACTTTGATGTTGGCTTCGATCGCGTCGCGGATCGCTTTGACGTCGGCATCACTCAGCTCGTCGACCTTGCGGCTCTCCGGGATCTTCGCGATCTTGCAGAGCTTGCGGGCGGTGGGGTAACCGATGCCGTAGATGTACGGCAGGGCGTAAGCAATCGCCTTACGGCGGGGGAGATCGATACCTGCAATGCGAGCCATGATTCTTCTTTCAGCCTTGCCGTTGCTTGTGGCGCGGGTTGTTGCAGATCACGCGCAGGACGCCGCGGCGCTTCACGACTTTGCACTTGTCGCAGATCTTCTTGACGCTAGGTCGCACCTTCATGGGGAGTCCCTTTGATCTCGTTTTCTTAGCTATGCGCGGGAAGAGCAGGAGAGGAGAGAGCGGAGAGGATGCGGGTGGTGATCTCTTGGGGAGACCCGACCCCATCGACTCGCCGCAAGAGGCCGAGTCTTTCGTAGTGTGGCGTTAGAGCGACCGTCTGCGCGTCGTATTCGTCGAGGCGCTTGACGACCTTTTCCGGCAAATCGTCGGCCCGATGTTCGAGCTCAGCGTCCGGGGGCGGGGGACTATACTTGAGGTGGTAGATGTGTCCAGTCCGTTTGTCCGTGCGGCGGAGGGTCGCCCGCTCCATCAAAAGATCGCGCGGAACGTCGATCTGGAGGACGTGCTCGAGGGGCGAGCTCTTGCCAGACAGAAGCGACTCGAGCGCCTCGGCCTGAGGCACCGTGCGCGGAAACCCATCGAGAATGAAGCCGTTTTTGGCATCCGGCTGCGCCACGCGCTGTTCGACCAGGCCGATCACCACGGAATCCGGCACGAGCTTGCCGTTGTTCATGTAGGTCGCGGCTTCTTTGCCGAGAGGGGTTCCTTTGCTCAGTGCCTCGCGCAGCATGTCGCCCGTCGAAATCTTGGGGACGCAGTAGTGCTCGCACAGAACTGCCGCTTGAGTCCCCTTGCCGCTCGCCGGGGCGCCGAGCAGGACCAGTCTCACGCAGGCCTCCGCCCGCTCAAACGAGTTGCCCGCGGACCGGTCAGGCCTTCGTAGCTGCGCGTGATCAGGTGCGCTTCAATCTGCGTGACGGTATCGAGTGCCACACCCACGACGATGATCAGGCTCGTCCCACCGAATTGAAACGGCACGCGGAAGGACTGGGCGATCACGGACGGGATCACGCAGATGGCCGCGACGTACACGGCGCCGCCGACCGTCAAGCGCGTGAGCACGCGGTCGATGTATTCCGCGGTTTGGCGCCCGGGACGAATGCCGGGGATGTTCGCCTGCTGCTTCTTCAGGTTGTCCGCGACGTCGATCGGCTGGAAGGTGACCGCCGTATAGAAAAAAGAGAAGAAGATCGACAGCGCCGCGAACAGCGTTTGAAACAGCCAGTCTCCGCGATTGAGCAAGGAGCTGAACGTCGACATGCCGGGGATGTTGAAGCCGGCCAGCGTCTGCGGAAACATGAGCAGGCTGGAGGCGAAGATCGGCGGGATCATGCTCGCCATGTTCACCTTCAGCGGCAGGTGAGCGGTCTGCCCACCGTAGACACGGCGGCCGACTTGTCGACGCGAGTATTGGATCGGAATCTCGCGCTGCGCGCGCTCGAAGAAGACGACCGTGGCGATGCTCACGAGCAGCACGGCCAGCAAGATCGTAACGGTGAGCGGCTGCAGATCGCCCGTGTGGCTCTGGTAATAGTTCTGAACGCCGCGCGGGATGCCGCTGACGATGCTGGCGAGGATGATCATCGACACGCCGTTACCGATGCCGCGCTCGGTGGCTTGCTCGCCGAGCCACATCAAGAGCCCTGAGCCCGTGGTGAGCGTGATCATCGTCATCAGCCGAAAGCTCCAGCCCACGCTGGTCACGACGTCGCCCATACGGCCGCCGGCGTCTGACGAGTTGTTCATGCCCTCGAGCATCATCGCCATGCCGAACGCTTGCACGCAGGACAGCACGATCGCGCCGTAGCGCGTGTATTGCTCGAGCTTGCGACGGCCCGCCTCGCCCTCCTTGCGCAGCTCTTCGACCTGCTTACTCACCAGGCCCATCAGCTGCATAATGATGCTCGCCGACACGTAGGGCATGATGCCGAGCGCCAAGATCGACAGGTTTGCCACGGCGCCGCCCGAGAACAGGTTGAAGAGGCCGAGCAAACCGCCCTGGCCCTTCACCATATTTTGCATGACCGCGCGGTCGACGCCTGGAATCGTTACGAACACACCGAGTCGGTAGATCGCCAACACGACCAAGGTGAACACGATGCGGCGCCGAAGCTCCGGCACCTTGCCGATGTTGTTGAAACCTTGAAATACGGCCATCGAAGCTCGAAAGCCGCGGCTTAGGCAGAAGGTTCGCGCGGCGGGACGACGTGGATCACCACGGCCTTGCCACCTGCTTTTTCGATCTTCTCTTGTGCCGACTTGCTGAAACCGTGCGCAGAAATCGTGAGCTTCTTGGTGAACTCGCCGTCACCCAAGATCTTCCAGCGCACGTCGCGACCTTGCACCAGACGCGCTGCTCGGAGCGCCGCTTCGTCGACGGTCGCGCCGTTGTCGAAGCTCTGCAGATCTCCGAGATTCACCGGAACGGTTTCGATCGGAAAAGGAACGCGGAAGCCGCGCTTGGGCAGCCGTCGTTGAATCGGCGTCTGACCACCTTGAAAGTGCAGCTTGCCGATGTTGCCGCCCTGACGGGCCTTCTGGCCTTTTTGCCCGCGGCCGCAGGTCTTACCGAGACCGGAGCCGATGCCACGCCCGAGTCGCTTCTCGAGATGGCGCGCGCCTTCCGGCGCTGCGAGGCGTGACAAGACGGCGCTCATGACTTCTTCTCCTGCACCGATACGAGGTGCAAAACCTTCTTGATCATGCCGCGAAAGGACGGCGTGTTCTCGACGATGACCTTGGAACCCGGACCGCGCAAGCCGAGCCCGTCGATCACCCGACGCTGCGGGTGCGGACGGCCAATCACGCTACCGGTCTGACGGACTTCGAGCTTACTCATGTCACCGGTCCTCCGGTGGTGCCGCCCACGATCGACGAGCTGCCGCCCGCCTGCATGGACACGGCCGCGATCGGGTAGTCGCCCGAGATTTCCTCGAGCGATTTGCTGCGCGCGTTCGCGACGACTTCGGGCGAGCGAAGCATGCGCAGGGCCGCGATGGTGGCGTGCACGGCGTTGTACTTGTTCGACGAGCCGAGGCACTTGCTCAAGATGTCCTGAATGCCAGCCGACTCGACGACCGCGCGCACCGCGCCGCCCGCAATGACTCCGGTACCGGGCGATGCCGGACGGAGCAGCACCTTGCCCGCGCCGAAATGGCCCGTGACCTCGTGCGGAACCGTGCTGCCCATCATGGCAACCTTGAACAGGTTCTTGCGCGCTTGATCATTGCCTTTGCGGATCGCCTCCGGCACTTCGTTGGCCTTGCCCAGGCCGACGCCGACGTGACCTGCTTCATCCCCCACGACGACCAGCGCCGAGAAGCTGAAACGACGGCCGCCCTTGACCACCTTGGCCACGCGGTTGATGTGAATGACGCGCTCTTTGAGCTTTTCTTCGTCGATACTTTCGAAGGCCATCTGCTTATTTCCTCGGGCTCAGAACTTGAGCCCTGCCTCGCGCGCCGCCTCGGCAAGTGCCTTCACGCGACCGTGATAGAGGTATCCGTTACGGTCGAACACGACCTTGTCGATCTTCTTCTCGAGGCAGATCTTCGCGATCAAGCTGCCGACCTTTTTGGCGGCGGCAGTCTTATTGTCCTTGTCGAGCGTGCTCTTTAGATCGCGAGACAGCGTGGATGCGGCGGCAACGGTGCGCCCATCGCCGTCCACGATGACCTGGGCGTAGATGTGGAGCGAGGTGCGGAACACGCTTAGGCGAGGGCGCTCGGGCGTGCCAGAAACCTTGTGACGAATGCGGAATTTACGGCGTTCACGGCCGCTCAGCTTCATGACCATGTTACTTCGCCTTACCCTTGGCGGCTTTGCCGGCCTTGCGACGAATCACTTCACCACGGTAGCGCACACCCTTGCCGCCGTACGGTTCCGGCGGACGGAGCGCGCGAATCGTCGCGGCCATTTGCCCGAGCGCTGCTTTGTCCGCCGAAGTCAGCACCAACATGGTGCCCTTGGAGTCTGGCGGAACCACGCCCGAGATCGACGCCGGCAGCTCGATCGACGTCGGGTGCGAGAAGCCGAGCTGCAAGGTCACGACCTTGCCCTTCACCTCGCAGCGATAGCCGGTGCCGACGAGTTCGAGCGAGCGCTCGTAACCTTCGGCTGCGCCCTTGACCATGCTCATCAAGAGCGCGCGACTCAAACCCTGCAAGCGCGACGCATCGCGACCCTCCGCCGAGCTTTCGATCACCCAGCCGTCGCCGTCCTTGCGGGCGGCGACGAGCGCCGGAAGCATGAGCGAGAGCTTGCCCTTCGGCCCCTGGATGTCGAGCTTCTGCCCGCTCTGATTGACGGTGACGCCCTTGGGCAACGGCACAGGCCGCTTGCCCACGCGCGATTTCTTGAGCTGAGTCGCCTGCGCCTGAGTCATCACCACACCTCACACAAGAGCTCGCCACCCACCTTGCGGCGGCGCGCCTCTTTGTCCGACATCAGCCCTTGCGAGGTGCTGAGGATCGACATGCCGAGCCCGCTGAGGACGCGCGGGATCTGATCGTGCCGTACGTAGACGCGACGACCCGGCCGCGACACGCGTCGCAAGCCCTGGAACGCGCTCTGACGATCGTCGCTGTACTTGAGCACGATGGTCAGCGTTTGATGCTTCTTCGGACCCCACTCTTCTTGGCGAACGTCGGCAATGTAGCCCTCCGCCTTGAGCAGCTCGGCGATGTGCTTTTTGACGCGGTTTGCTGGCAGCCGAGTGACGTCGTGACGCGCCATCGACGCGTTGCGAATGCGCGCGAGCAGGTCCGCGATGGGATCGGTCATCATGGGATCACCAGCTCGCCTTCGTCACGCCGGGCAGTTCACCCTTGAGCGCGAGCTGCCGCATGCACAGGCGGCATAGGCAGAAATCACGGTAGACGCCGCGAACGCGGCCGCACACGCGGCAACGATTCACGGCCCGAGTAGAAAACTTGGGCGGCCGATTGGCTTTGGCCCACTGGGAAGCGCGCGCCATCCTCAGCTCCTGAACGGCATGCCGAGATTTCCGAGGAGTGCTTTGGCTTCCTCGTCGGTCTTGGCGGTTGTAACGAAGGTGATGTTCATGCCTTTGATCTTGTCGACTCGGTCGAACTCGATCTCCGGAAAGATGATTTGCTCGCGCAGGCCGAGCGTGTAGTTGCCGGCACCGTCGAAGGCGCGCGGGCTGGTGCCTCGGAAATCACGTACGCGCGGCAGGCTCAAGGTGAGTAGCCGGTCGAGGAACTCCCACATCCGCTCGCGGCGCAGCGTGACCTTGACGCCGATCGGCATGCCTTCACGCAGCTTGAAGGTGGCGATCGACTTCTTGGCCTTGGTCACCACCGGCTTTTGGCCGGTGATCGCGGTCATCTCGTTGACCGCGCCGTCGATCAGCTTCGGGTTCGAGGCGGCCTCGCCTACGCCCATGTTGACGACGATCGAGCGTAGCTTCGGCACCTGCATCGGATTTTCGTAACCAAAGCGCTTCATCAAAGCAGGGATTGCTTCCTGCTTGTACTTGTCGCGAAGGCGGGGCGCGGTTGCTTCGGCCATCGTCACTTCTCCCTCGTGGCGGGCAGGGCGTTACCGCTCTTGCCTACACGCATTTTCTTGTCGCCCTCGAGCTTGATCGAGACGCGCGTCGGCTTGTTGTTGCTGGGATCGACGAGCATCACGTTGCTCACCGCGAGCGGCGCCTCGATTTCGAGGATTCCACCCGGACGCTGCGGCGTCTGCTTCATGTGGCGCTTCACGATATTCACGCCCTCCACGATCACGGCCTGCCGATCCTTGACGAAGCGCGAAACCTTGCCGCGCTTGCCCTTCTCGTCTCCGCGAATCACGACGACTTGGTCGCCTACGTTGAGCCGCTGCATCACAGCACCTCCGGCGCGAGCGAGATGATCTTCATGAAGCGCTTACCGCGCAGCTCACGAGCGACGGGGCCAAAGATGCGGGTCCCGACCGGCTCGAGCTGGGGATTGATCAAGACCGCGCTGTTGTCGTCGAACTTGATGTAGCTGCCGTCGGCGCGCCGGTACTCGCGGCGGGTACGCACCACCACCGCGCGCGCGGTGTCGCCCTTCTTCACTTTGCTGCCGGGCAAGGCCTCTTTGATGCTGACCACGATCACATCACCGAGCGCGGCGTAGCGACGGCGTGAACCGCCGAGCACCTTGATGCACTGCACGCGCTTGGCTCCCGAGTTGTCGGCCACATCGAGAAAGCTCTGCATCTGGATCATGAGCTGAGCTCCGATGCCGGACGATCGATCAGCCGCACGACTTGCCAGCGCTTCTCACGAGAAATCGGGCGATGCTCCACGATCTCGACGCGATCGCCGGTCTTGAACTCGTTCTTCTCGTCGTGCGCCTTGTAGCGAGCGCGCACGCGAATGTACTTCTTGTACACGTTGTCGCGCTTGAAGCGGACGACCTCGACCACGACGGTCTTGTTCATCTTGTCGCTCCGCACGCGGCCGATCAGCTTGCGACGGTAGACTGGATTGCCGGATTCGGCGGGCGCGTTCACGACTGGGCTCCTTTGCTCGCAGCTTGCGCGCGGCGTTCGTGCAGAATCAGTTCCACGCGCGCGATGTCGCGGCGCGCCTTCTTGATCAGGCTCGTGTCGTCGAGCTGGCCGGTCGCATTCTTCATGCGGTGCGAGAACAGGTCTTTCTCCAGGGTCGCCTTGAGCTCACCCAGATCATCGCTGGTCCGTTCCCGTAGATCTTTGGGTTTCATCACAGATCACCTCGCGCGAGCACGCGCGTCGAAAGCGGGAGCTTGGCGGCCGCGAGCCTGAACGCGGCGCGGGCTTCGGCTTCCGGTACGCCGGCGATCTCGAACATCACGCGGCCGGGCTTCACTACCGCGACCCAACCCTCCACGGCGCCTTTGCCGCTACCCATGCGGACTTCGAGCGGCTTCTTGGTCACGGGTTTGTCCGGGAAGATGCGGATCCAGAGCTTGCCCGCGCGCTTCACGTGGCGCTGAATCGCCATGCGGCCCGCTTCGATCTGACGGGAAGTGACGAAGCTGTGCTCCGTGGCTTGCAGCCCGTAGTCGCCGAAGTCGACGTCGGAGCCACGCCAGGCGACGCCGCGGTTCTTGCCCTTTTGCTGCTTACGGAACTTGGTGCGTTTCGGCTGAAGCATGGCTCACTCCGGGATGCGGCGCGCTTTGCGCTGCAACACTTCGCCCTTGAAGATCCAGACCTTGACGCCGATTGTGCCGTACGTGGTGCGAGCTTCGGCGAGGCCGAAGTCGACGTCCGCGCGCAGCGTATGCAGTGGCACGCGGCCTTCGCGGTACGTCTCGACCCGGCCCATTTCAGCGCCGCCGAGGCGACCCGCGCAGCGCACGCGCACGCCCTTGGCTCCGAACTTCATGGCCGTCGTGAGCGCCTTCTTCATGGCGCGCCGGAAGGCGATGCGACGCTCGAGCTGAGTCGCGATGTTCTCGGCGACGAGCTGCGCGTTGGTCTCCGCCTTGCGCACCTCCTGTACATCGATGAACACCTCGTTGTTGGTGAACGACTGCACACCGGCAAACTTGGTCTCGCCCTTGGCGGCCGTGTCGAGGTTGCCGACCTTGAGGATCTCGATGCCCTTGCCGCCCTTGCCGATCACCATGCCCGGGCGCGCCGTGTACACGATCACTTTGGCTTTGTTGGCGGCGCGCTCGATCTCGACGCTCGCGACGTTGGCGTTGAACAGGTAGTCCTTGACCGCTCGCTTGATGCGAATGTCTTCGTGGAGCCACTGTTGGTAGTGCTTGTCCTCGTACCACTTGCTGGTCCACGTCTTGATGACGCCGAGGCGAAAGCCATAAGGATGAGTTTTTTGTCCCATTTACTCTGTACCGCCCGCGCTCAGCGCTGATCGATCTCGATGTGGATGTGGCTCGAGCCCTTGGCGATACGAGTCGCGCGACCCTGAGCGCGCGGACGCCAACGGCGAAGATGCTGGTTGCCGGCCTTGTCGACCGACGCCTTGCTGATGAACAGCGCGTCGACGTCGACGTCCGGACGTTTCTGACGAGCGTTGGCGACCGCGCTCGCGATCAGCTTCTTCACGAAAGGCGCGCCGGCCTTGAACGTGAAATCCAGAAGCTGCAGCGCGTCGGCTGCATCGCGCCCGCGGATCAGATTGACGATCATGCGCGCCTTGCGCGGGCTGATCCTCTGAAAGTTGGCTTTGGCGTGACTTATCATGACGACAGTTTCCTCGTGAGACCCGTCGACCCCCGGAGCCGCTCTCGGTGAGCTGCTCCGACGACCGCTGCAAGTGGCCGCGGCGGGGTCGACATCGCGATCCGAAGGACCGCACCGCGAGCCGCTGGAGCGGCCGGCGAAACCGAGAAATCTCCGAGTGGAGACGACCGGTTCCGCGAAGGGGAGCGCCTGACTAGCAAAGGGTTCGCGCTAGTGCAAGCTGTCGAGGCCGGCTTTTGACCGGCCCTCGACGTCCGTTCAGCGTTTGGCGGGCGGAGCCGCGGATTTGCCTGCGCCCGCGGCCGGCGCGGCGCCCTGAGCACCAGCGGAGCCCTTTTTGTCGCCGGCGTGACCGTGGAAGGTACGCGTCGGCGCAAACTCGCCGAGCTTGTGCCCGACCATGTTCTCGCTGACGAACACCGGCACGAACTTGCGGCCGTTGTGCACCGCGAAGGTGAGGCCCACCGCCTCGGGCGCGATGGTGGAGCGACGCGACCAGGTCTTGATCACTTTCTTCGAACCCTGCGCGGTCGCGTCGTCGATTTTCTTCTGCAGATGACCGTCGATGAACGGTCCCTTTTTTACGCTGCGTGCCATATCTCTCAGCCCTTCGCCTTGCGATGCTTGACGATCATCGAATCGGTGCGCTTGTTGTTGCGCGTCTTGAGACCCTTCGCCAATTGGCCCCACGGTGAGCAGGGATGACGACCGCCGCTCGTGCGGCCTTCGCCACCACCCATCGGGTGATCGACTGGGTTCATTGTGACGCCGCGGTTGTGCGGGCGCCGTCCGAGCCAACGTGCGCGGCCTGCTTTGCCGAGGCTGATGTTCTGGTGCTCCAGGTTCGAAACCTGGCCCACCGTGGCGCGACAGAGCACGTGGATCTTGCGCACCTCGCCGCTCGGCAGCTTGAGCTGAGCGTAGTCGGCGTCTTTGGCCATCAGCTGCGCCGCGGAGCCCGCGGAGCGCACGAGCTGGCCACCCTTGCCCTTACGCATCTCGATGTTGTGGACCATGGTGCCCGCCGGGATTTCGCCGAGCGGCAACGAGTTGCCCGGGCGGATATCGGCGAGCTTACTCGACACCACTTGATCGCCCTGTTTGAGCCCGTCTGGTGCGAGGATGTAGCGCTTCTCACCGTCCAAGTAGTGAAGGAGAGCGATGCGCGCCGTGCGATTCGGATCGTACTCGATGTGCGCGACCTTCGCGGGCACGCCAATCTTGTCGCGCTTGAAGTCGATTACGCGATAGCGCTGTTTGTGTCCGCCTCCGCGGAAGCGCGACGTGATGCGACCGTAGTGATTGCGCCCACCCGTCGACGGCTTGGCCTCGACGAGTTTGCGCTCGGGCACGTCGGTCGTGATCTCGCTAAAGTCACTGACCGTGTAAAAACGGCGACCCGCAGAGGTCGGTTTGTAGGCTCGGATTCCCATCTGCTTATCCCTTCGACTCGTCGAAGAATTGGATGTCGTCGCCCTCGCGGAGCGTGACGACTGCTTTCTTCCAGTTCGGGCGTTTGCCCATGCGGGCGCCCACGCGCTTGATCTTGCCGCGCTGCACGATCGTATTCACTTCCGTGACCTTGACCGAGAAGAGTGCCTCGACCGCGCTCTTGATCTCTATCTTATTGGCCGCCAGCGCGACCTCGAACACGACCTTGTTGTCTTCCTTCAAACGCGAAGCCTTCTCGGTCAGGGCGATCGGCCGCTTGATGATATCTGCAGGTTTCATTCACTTGCTCTCCAGGCAACGGGCCTCGAGAGCCTTCACGGCTCCCTTGGACAACAGCAGATGATCGTGACGCAGGAGGTCGTACACGTTGACGCCCTCCGGCGGCAAAAACAGGCTTTTTGCCAGGTTGCGAATCGACAGGCGTAAATTCTCGTTGCCCTTGTCGTCCACCACCAGCGTCTTGTTCCCGGTCTTGAGCGTGTTCAGGACGCCCGCGAGCTTCTTCGTCTTCACCTCGCCGAGGTCGATGCTATCGACGACGGTGAGGCGACCTTCCTTGGCGATCAAGCTGAGCGCGCTGCGCAATGCGCCGATGCGCACGCGCCGCGGCGGCCGATAGCTGAAGTCTTGCGGCTTGGGCGGATGCGCGCGTCCGCCACCGACGAAGATCGGTGCGCGGATCGAGCCGTGACGCGCTTGGCCGGTGCCCTTCTGCTTGTAGATCTTCTTCGACGAGCCGGAGACGGCCGCGCGCTCTTTAGCGGCGTGCGTGCCCGCGCGTCGAGAAGCGAGTTGAGCGACCACGACCTCGTGAACGAGATGTTCCTTCACGTCGGTCGCGAACACCTCGTCGGACAGATCGATATCGCCGACTTTTTCGCGTTTGAGGTTGTATACGTCGACTTTGGCCATGCTCGCCTCAGCTCTTGATCTCGACGTCGACGCCGGCCGACAGATCGAGCTTCATCAGCGCGTCGAGGGTTTGCGGCGTGGGCTCGAGGATGTCGATTAGACGCTTGTGCGTGCGCACTTCGAACTGCTCGCGCGACTTCTTGTCGACGTGAGGTCCACGCAACACGGTGTAGCGCCGGATCGAGGTAGGTAGCGGGATCGGTCCAGCTACCCGCGCGCCGGTGCGACGCGCGGTCTCGACGATGTCCGTCGTGGACTTGTCGAGCAGCTGGTGATCGAACGCCTTCAGGCGGATTCTGATTTTGGTTGTATCAGCCATTTTTTGGCTTCCTATTCTTTCAGAGACGTCTGTTTTGGGGTTAGGGCCCCAAAACCTGAGGGTGGGGCCCCGCTGAATTCACTTCAGCGGGGCGGGAGCTGCGCTCCCGCACAATTACTCGATGATCTTGGTGACGACGCCTGCGCCGACGGTCTTGCCGCCCTCGCGGATGGCGAAACGCATCTGCTCTTCGAGCGCGACGGTGGTGATG
>DASXKQ010000329.1:0-34268 GCA_036496745.1 Polyangiaceae bacterium | reverse complement strand
GGCGGCGCCGCTTGCAGCTGGCTACCGCAGTGCGCCGAGCACGCGAGCTGCGCGTGCCTGGGCAAGGCTCTCGGCTCAGCCTGCAAATGCCAAGAACAGAACGGCGGGCAGCACGTGAGCTGCGATTGAGCGAGGAATCGCTAAGGTCGCTGAGCGAGCATGATCACACGCGGCGAGTTGGGACCGAAAAACACGCCGGGCGTCGACGGATGACCGCTCGCTTCCGTGACGCGGAAGCCGACTTCGTGCAGGAGCTTACCGAGCTCGTGCATGGTGTATAGGCGTAGCGAGTACGTCGATTCCTTGGTACGGCCATCGTCCAGGATAATCGAGCGTTTTACACGCAACCGGCTGGCAATGTAGTCGATGCTCATGTCGTCCATGCACACGCACGAGTCGCCCTCGTACCAGAGCTGTTGCGGGGCCTGCGCCGCCGCGTAGTCCCGATTGACCACGTCCACCAAGAACATGCCGCCTGGACGGAGCGACTTGAATACACGCTGCGCGACGGCCAAGTTTTTTTCTTCTTAGAAGTAGCCGAAGGTCGTGTTCCAGCAGAACACGCCGTCGAACATCTCCTCGAAGGCCATCTCGCGCATGTCGCCCTGCAAGAAATTGATCTTCTGACCGCGCTCTTGAGCAACATCCGCGGCCAGCGCGAGCTGGTACAGCGAAAGGTCGTAGCCGACGACTCCATAGCCGCGGCTCGCAAGCTCGACCGAGTGATAGCCATCCCCACAGCCGAGATCGAGCACGACTCCGCCGGCCGCAACACCCAACGACTCCTCGATGAACGTCACCTCGCGCCGGATCTGCTCGTCGCTCAAGCGCTTGTTCGCGCGCATGAAGTCCTCGTTGAACAGATCTTCCCACCAAGGGTGGCGCGCCTTGGACTTGGGGGTGCCCTTGATCGAAGGAGCCTCTGCGGCGGCAGCGGGCACGGGCGGGGGCGCCTCGGGCTCTGGACCCGCTTCGGGCGGTCGCGGCACGCGCTTGGGCGGCGGCGGCGGTTTGGCCTCGCCCTTCGCCTCGGCGTTGCGCGCCTGCTCGATCGCGCTCGGCAGTTCCTCCGGCAACACGGAGATGGCGTCCTCGCGCCCGAGCTCCTCGAGCAGCGCGGGGGTGCGCTCGCTCGAGTCCGGCGCGACGTCCTCGTCGCGGAGTACGTGGGCCACCTCTTCGGTGGTGCCGACGCGCGCCGAGTTCTGCGGCGACTGAGCGGCGGGCGGCGGTACCGACGGCGACACCGCGGGTGCAGCGCGCGGCGGTGACGCGAGCTGGCCGGAAGGAACCGAGTACGCGTCCGGATCGATGTCGGCCGAAACCGGCGGCGGCCGCTGCGAGTCTCCGACCGCGATGATGCGCATCGCCTGAATCGATTTCGCTGAAGTGGGTGGCGGCGCTGACGGCAGCGTACGCGGCACTTCATCTGCCGGTATGACGGGGACGGGCGACGGCGGAACGGGCGAGCGAATCGCGACCGTCGCTTGGGGCGGGTTCGACGCGGGACGCGGTGGTAAGAGCGCGGGATTCGAGCCCGGGCGCGGCGGGGCGAGCGCGGGACTCGAGCCCGGGCGCTGGGAAATCAGCGCAGGGCTCGAGGCCGAGCGTGGCGGCGAGGGAAGGACGGGCTCCGACGGCGAACGGACGCTGGGCGCCTGAGGCTCGTTCGGAATGGAAGGGTTCGAACGCCTGCGCGGAATCGGCGGAGGCTGACTGCGCTCAGGCTCGTTACTCTCTGTTTCAACCGGCGGCACTTCGTCTGATGCTGGCGTCGCTTCAGGACGGTACGAGATCGCGGGCGTGGCCGGCGCTTTGAGTGCAGACGAGATCAGCGTGTCGGCAGGCCCTGCTCCGGCGGGTTGACTGGAGGTGCGCGCCGTTGCCGGCCCGGAATCGCGCCGTGGTTTGGGGGGCGGGGCAAGTCTGCGCGAGGTGGGCGGCGTCGAATCGGTACCGGTAGAGCGAGCCGCCAAGACCGCCGCCTCCGCCGCCTCATCGGTAACGATCAGCGCCTCCTCCGAAATCACATCCGCGACTACCGGCGGTCCGTCACCACCTACCGGCAGCACTGCAGCTTCGTCGGAGTTGTCGATCGTCATGCGTCTCTCAACAGCGACTCGCCATAGCGCACGCGACCGACGGGACGTCCGATGCTCACGCCAGGCTCGAGCAGCACCACCGCTGTCGAGCCAAGATGGAAAACCCCGACTTCGTCCCCGCGCGTCACGCGCAGGGCCGGCTTCACGGCGTGGGCTCCGGGCGGCACCGCCGGCAAGCCGGGCAGCGCGCTGACCGTAATTCGCCCTACGATCACCGCCCCAACCATCACCACGGTGACGCGTCCCAAGCCTGCGGTGTCGATCACGATGGCAGCGCGCTGGTTGCGCACGAAAAGTCGCGGGATGTGGCGCTCACCGATCGCGTTCACGGGATAGAGATCGCCGGGTACGCCGCGGACCAAGGTCACCTCGCCATCGACCGGCGAATGAACGCGGTGGTAATCACCCGGCGCCAAGTAGACGACCGCGAACTCACCACCACCGTAGCGTCCCGCGTCACGCGCGTCGCCGATCAGCTCGCCCACGTCGTAGTGCTGACCCTTGACGAAAATGCGCGCACCCGGGTCGACGCGGCCGATCGACGACAGCTTGCCATCGGCCGGAGAAACGACGGCGTCTGCGCTCACCGCGCGCGCGCCGTTCTTGAGCGGACGCGTGAAGAATTGATCGAAGCTCGCATACGCGCGCTGTTCCGGCGCAGCTTCATCGAGGTTCACGCGATAGGCCCGCGAGTAGGCGCCCATGATGGCGCGGGAGACAGGCGGCGTGAGCGGCAACTCGCAGAGCTCGCCGACCACCCGGCTGATTCGGACGCGAGGCAGAGCACGCAGGATCTGAGCGGCAGCATACGTGGCTAGACCCACGGTAAACCCTTTAAACTTCAAAGAGATCGAGCCTACATCGTAGGCGCGCGGCTAGCCTTTGGTCAATCACGCGGCAGTCTTCTGGTCGCTTCACACAAGTCTCGCCAGGCTGGACGTTCCGGAAGGGAAGGCTTGTCACCAACGGCGTCGGTCTGGACCGAGAATCCCTCACACGCAACGTCTTCCGAAAGCGGCGTCGCGGCAAGTCCAAGCGTGAAATCGCTGTCCGCGGCGGTGAAATCCCCCTGAGCCTTGCTCACCCGGCCATGCAGGCCGAACCAAGGTCCATAGAGATTATCAATTTCCGTTCGTGCGCCAAGAACCTTGCCTACACCCGAATCGTCGTGCGACGCGAACAACGCGCGAGCGAGCTCTGCGCGCAGACGCGCAGAATGAGGAGCTGCCTCGAGCATCGGAGCAAGCTCGACCGCGGCTGACGCGGGCCGAGCCGCGCCCATGAGGATTTCGGCCAGCCTGGCGCGGCGCGCGAGATCCCTGGCCGAGCGAGGTGCCGGGGGCGCGAATTTCTCGTCTGTAAGCGGCGCGTCGTTCCCCGCAACGAGCTGAGTCTGCCAGCGCCGATTCCAGTCCGCGAGCTGATAGCCGGTCACGCTGCGAAGCGCGGCATCAGCGCCGGCTACACCATTGCCGCGTAGGTCCCCGAGCAAGAGCCGGAGCCCAGCCTCGCCATTCTGCTCGATGAAAAAGTGGACGAAGCTCGTCACTTCGGCGAAGGCAGTGCCGGCAGCTTCCGGAGTCGGCAGCATGGCAATCGACGGGCCGAGTTTGTCGATACCGACCGAACGACCGCCGCGCGCGGCCGCGCGCGCTTGAGCGTCCGCCCAGCTCGCTTGGTCGAACGGACGAGGCTCGCGCCAACGCGTCTCGAAACGTTTCGCGAGCCCCTCTTGCAGCCAGAGCGGCGCAAAGTCACGCGTTGCGCGCGTGACGAGCAGGTGCGTGATCTCGTGCGCAAGCGTATCTTGCCAAGGATAACCCTGCGTCATCGCGCGCGGGGAGAGCATGGTGACGCGTCCCCAACGCGCGACCGCGAGCGTGCCGGTAGTTTCGGCCGCGTCCAACGGCAGCCCTGAAACAGCCGACAACGAAAACAAGTCGCGCACCAGATCGATGCGCAGCGGTCGCGGCAGGTCGACCCCGATCTCCTTGGAAATCGCGTCTCGCGCCTGCGCTGCTACGTCGAACAGAAACGGCGCGAGGACGCGATCCTCGTCGTCTTGCAGGCGCAGCCAAATGCCGCGCTGCGCGTCCTCGACGACCAAGCCTGCCGCGGTCGCGCGCGCACAGCTCTTCGCCAGCTCCGACAATTGGCTGCCCTCGCGCGTTTCGCTCAACACCGGGCTCGAGAGGATCGCCAGCGCTCGATCGCACGCGCCGGAGTAGACGGCCAGCCGCGCGCGCTCGTAGCCGAACACCGGCGAATCTTCGGCGGACTCCGATAGCAGTTGCTCCGCGTGCGCGAGATCCATCTCTGTGATCGCGTCGGCAACTCGTTGCGCCCGGTTGTCCTCGAATGGACGAGCTTGAGCCACGCCCAGCAACCACGAGAGCACGCACAGCGCGAGCAGATGAGGCCGTACGCGCGTCATTTCAGCAGTCCCTCAGCGTAGCGACGGACTGCGCCTGCCAGCCGACCCCCCGAATCGCGGCCCAAGCCACCTAGCACGCGACGCCTGAAGTCGTCGGCCTGTTTGCTGCTGTCCGGGCGCGGCACGTCGGCGTCCGTCCGCATCGACTTGCCGTTTTGGCCGCTACCGTGCGGTTGCGCGCTGTGTTCCGGGTGCGCGTCCTTGCTTTCGTCGCCCTCCGAGTCACTCTTGCCGCTGTTCGACTGTTCGAGCAGCCGTTGGGCATCGCGCTGAAGCGAAAGCCCTTGGCTGCCCCTGCCGGCGCCGAGCTCGCGCGACGCCTCGCGCATCATCCCTTCCGCCTTCTCGAGCGAATCCGCGAGCTCCTGCGGCAGCGCGATTTCACCATGGTTGCCGCGGCCCGCTAAATTGCCCGCGCGCTCGGCGAACGAGCGTTCATGGCTGGACGATTCTTGCAGCGAGGGGGCTGCTTTCTCCGCAGCCTGCTGCTGCGCCTTGGCCAGCGCCTCTTGCGCGAAGCCGAGCGCACGCTCGAGCTCCGATTGCGCGCCCGAAAGCGCTTCCGGGTCGATGTAGTCGGCAGCGCGTTCTGGGTTCTTGGCTCGCTTGTTGGCGTCTGCGAGTTCGGCCTTCGCGCGCAGCCCGCTGTCGACGGCCTCGCGCAGCGCGAGCCGCGACAGGTTTTGAGCCATGGATTCGGCGTGTTCACGCGCGAGCGCTGCGCTCGCGCTAGCCGAATTCGCGTCGGCGGAGAATTGCGGAAGCTCGCCCGCCTTGTCACGCAGTGCGCGTGCGCGCGCCATCGCCTCGTCCTTCAGGCTTTGTAGGTCGACCGACTTCTCGGCGTCATCGAGGTCTCGCTCCACGCGCTCGAGCTCGGTTTGGTGCTCCGATGCCAGCCGTTCCAGCTCGCCGACCAGCTCGTCGAACTTGCGATCCGCGTCCGATGGCGGCTCGTCCTGTGCGCTCTTGCCGTGGGAGCCCGATTCCACGCTGCCGCTGCCCGCCGCGCTGAACGACGCATCGGGCCGGCGCAGCCGCGCCGCCAAATGCCGCGCCACGAGCTCGGTCGCCGAAAGGCTGCCGGCAGAATCTGCCCGGCGAATGCGCCGAATTTCTCCCTGACTAACGCTACCGAGGTCTCGGCCAAGCGCGCTCAGAGTCAGCAAATTCTTGGCTCCTGCGTCCAGCACGGCCAGCGCTTCGTGCAACCGATGCACGCCGGCGTCACGCTGCTCGGTAGCGAGCGCTTGGTGTGCGCCGTCTGCCGCTTCTTCGGCTGCGTCGCCCAAGCGCTTGGCGACCGTAGCCGCGTCTCGATTGCCGAGTCCGCGCAGGGCAGCATCGACACCCAGCAACACGTCTTCCGTGCGCTTCACAGCCGACGCCGGCGTGGCGAGCGGCCGCTCGAGTACACGCGCCTGTCCGCCCAGAAATGCGCTCAAACCGGCGCTCAGTCGCCAGTGTGTGTCGAGCGCGTCGCGCAGCTTGACTGCGGCCGCGCGGGTCCCCTCGCTCTCTGCCTGCCTTTGTAGAGCCTTGCTCTCCGTCGGATTGAGCTCGCTCGCCAAGAGCTCGGCGAGCGCCGTGCGCGCGCCACGGATGGCTTCATAGCGCGACGCCTCGAGCGCGCCTAAATCGGTGGGAGTCAGCGTAATCAGCGCGCTCTTACCCCACTTGGTGGGTTTCAAAGCTTCGTTGTCGCGTGCCTCGATACCGACCTCCACGGGTAAGAACGTACTCCGCAAAAAGTGATCGCTTGCGTCGAGCGCGTACGCTCCGCGCTCGAGACGCGTCTCGCCGTCGAGGTGTGCGAGCGAGCGTCGCTCTTCGCGCTTGCCCGAGCGCAGCACCAGGTCGACATCGCGTAGACCGTGATCGTCCGTGATCTCGTAGCGCAGTTCGAGCCGGTCGAGATGACTGAGAGCGACGCGGCGCGGCGCGCCTTCCAGCTCGATGACCGGCGCGGCATCCGGTACCGCGTCGAGCTCCAGGCGCTCGGCCTCGGGGATCAGCACCTTGCCGAAGCGCGCCCCTATCGCCAAAGAGGCATGATGATTCAACGTGTAGCGAGCGATCACCCCGCCCGTCCCGTCGTCGACGAACGGCACCTCGCTTTCGCCATCGGTCAGCACCAGCCGTCGCCCTTCGAGCGTGGGCATGCCGCGCACGACGATCAGACTTCCTTGCGGCTCCTCGCTGTCGAGCAGCGAAATCACGCTGCGCTCGCCGCGGTGCAAGTAGGCGGGCGGCTGCACCGTGACGCGAACGAGCTCGAGCCAGCTCATCGCGATCGGTGCGCGGCCGCCACGCGCGACCATCACGTCGAGACCCTCGAGCACGCGATGCGGATCGCGCGCGACGAGCAGGCCAGCCAGCAGCAGCACGGCGAACGCAGCACGACGCAGCCAGCGCGCCCGCCGAACTCCCGCCGCCTGAATCGCATCGACTGACGCTTTTGCCAGCAGGCGCTCGAAATGCAGGGCGGCCAGCTCGCGGGAGCCCAAGCTCGCATCCCACTCGACTCGCTCTGCGAGCCGCGCGGCGCGCAGAGCCCGCTCCGCAAGCGGGCGATCCACCGGAAACAGCACACGCGCGAGCGCGCGTCGCGGTTCGGCATAGGTGCGCGCATCGCGAATGGACCTGGCGACGACCAGCAGCGCCCCAACGGCGAGCAACGCTCCGCCGCCGAAACGCGCTAGCGTGGTCCCGAAACGCGCGAAGAGACCCGCGACCAGCACGGTTGCAAAGAGCAGCACCAGCCCGAGCAAGCGAACGGGCCCCCTTTCCCGCGCCCGAAACGGGGCGGTCAGACGAGCGACGGCTGCGGGTAGCGGCACGCCGCGAGCTTATCACCGCCCGGGCACGCGAGCTGCGGGCGAGCCAGTGACAAGTAGCGAAAACTGACTCATTCTTGAGACAGTGGCGAGCCCCGACGTCGAGCGTCTGAAACGCGTGGTGCTAGCGCTGCCGGACGTCACTCTGCGCGCGCGTTGGCTGCGCGACTTCCTGGCCGGCTTCGAGCATATCGAGCAAGCGCGAATGCTGAACGCCCTGTGCGAGGACGGGGAACGGAGCGATCCGCTCGCACGTGAAACGATCCTCAGCGTGGCCCTCTTGTTCGCGGCTCTCGGTGAATGCCATTTGGTGCAGCAGCTGCGGGCCGCAGCGGAAACGCGCCACCTGTGGAGTCTCGAGCGGCTCTTGCGACGCGCGCCGGAACCTCCACACGAGCGTCCAGCGGACACCTTGCCCGTACCAGACTACGGCACGGGCCGCACGCTGACGGTGGGCGAACGCAAGAGCCTCGCGCGAAGTCCGAATCGCCGTAGCTTCGACAAGCTGCTCAGCGATCCCCATCCGCTCGTGATCCGCCAATTGCTTTCGAACCCGCGCCTCACGGAGGACGACGTCGTGCGCATGGTTGCCCGCCGCCCGGCGCGACTGGAAGTCCTGACCGCGATCGCTCAAAATGGCCGCTGGCTCAGCCGCGGCAAGGTGCGGCTCGCGATCATCTTGAACCCGGGGTCGCCATCGGCGATCGCAATGCCTCTGCTCGCTGTCTGCACCCGTGGCGAGCTAGTCGAGGCGCTGCACAGCGCCGACTCATCGGGTGTCCTCCGCAGCACGGCGCGCGAGCTCCTGGAAAAGCGCCCGCCGTTGCGCCCCGGCGCCGACCTCAACTTGCAGTAGATGCGGAGCGCGTTGCGCCCCTAACCCAAAACTCGGAGCCGCTCACTCTTCTTCGTCTTCGGCTTCCCACTTGATGACGGCGCCGATGCTGATTTTCAGGGCGCACGCCTCACACAGCGGCGGCTCTTCGACGCGGTATTCGTCACCGCGCGTCCACAAGAAGAGACCGGAACCGTGCGGAGGGCCGTCGAAACGACCCGCGCATTGGTCGCATTCGAACTGATCGACCGTGGCGGGTGCGCCGTGTTCGGCAGTCGTGAGCTCCGCTTCGGATCGGGTCGGTGTTTCGCTGGGCTTCAACGGGCTTTTGCCGAGCATAGCACCGTCCATCGCGAGTCGCCTACTCTGCCGCCACGACACTGGCGTCCGCAGCGGGCGCCTTGTTTCCACCGTCGGCGACGCCGCAGGAAATGGCCAGCATTTCGACGACGTCCATGTTCTGAATCTGCTCTTCTTTGGAGTGCGCTTTGATGCCATCGCGCAGCATGGTCATGCAGAAGGGGCACGCGCTGGCAATCGTCTGAGCGCCCGTGTCGATCAGCTGAAGCGTGCGCTTGACGTTCACGCGATTCTTGTTCTGCTCCTCCATCCACATCTGCGCCCCGCCGGCGCCGCAGCAGAGGCCCTTCTTCTTGCTCATCTCCGCCTCGACCAGTTCGACGCCGGGGATTTGTTGCAGGATCTCGCGCGGTGAATCGACGATGTCGTTGTAGCGGCTCAAGTAGCACGAGTCGTGATACGCGACGCGCGCCTTCACGGGGTTTTTGGGCACGAGCTTCTTTTGCGCCACGAGCTCGAGCATGAAATCCGTGTGATGCACGACTTCGAATTTGGCGCCGAAATCCGGGTACTCGCGCGCGAGCGTGTTGAAGCAATGCGGGCAAGTCGTCAAAATCCGCTTTACACCGCCTTTTTCTCGGTAGCCGTTGAGCGTCGCAGCGTTCGTTTCGGCGAGCATGCTGAACAGATACTCGTTGCCGGCGCGCCGTGCCGGATCGCCGGTGCACGTCTCCTCGTCGCCCAGGATCGCGAAGTCGACACCCGCCGCCTGCAAGAGCTGCACGGTACTGCGTGCGATCTTCTTGGCGCGATCGTCGTAGCTCGCTGCACAGCCGACCCAGAACAAGACGTCCGCGTCCGGCTTCTCCGCGCACGTGCGTACGCCGAGCCCTTCCGCCCAACCGGCGCGATCGACGCGCGAGAGGTTCCAGGGATTGCCGTTGCTCTCCATGCCTTCGAACGGCTTGGCGAGCTCGCTCGGAAACTCACCCTTGATCACAACCAGGTTTCGCCGCATCTGCACGATCTTGTCGACGTACGTGATGTTGACCGGGCATTGCTCTTCGCACGCGCGACACGTCGTACAGCCCCAGAGCACATCCTCGTGGATCACATTCGGCACGAGATCCACGGGCTTGGGGGACGTACCGCTCAGGTAATCATGCTGCCGTGAGTACAGGTGATTGCGTAGATCGAGCGTGAATTGCTTGGGGCTGAGCACCTTGCCGGTGGTGAATGCCGGGCAGTTGTCGGAGCAGCGCCCGCACTCCGTGCAGGTATAAAAATCGAGGTTGTCCTTCCACGTGAAGTGCTCGATGCGCGCGTAGCCGATACGCGCGCTCAGCATGTCCTCGCTCTCGCTCGCCTTCTCCACCTGCCCCATCAACGCTTCGGTGGTTGGCGCGAGCGGACGCAGCCGCCCGCGCGGCGTGATGTCCGCGAGGAACACGTTCGGAATCGCCGTGATGATGTGGAAGTGTTTGGTGTACGGCAGGATGTTCAGGAACACGAGGACGAGTGTGGAGTGTGTCCAAAAGCCGACGTGGGCAAACAGCACGAGCGTCTGCGTGCCGAGCCCGGCCAGCATGAGCGCGAAGAGCGAGCCACCCGGTTCGGCGGCGCGCCACGCGAGCTCGCCGCTCGCGGGCTTGCCCAGTGGCGCGATGAGCTGGCCGATCGCGTCGCACCATCGGCCCGTGGCGGTGCACTCCGACAAGAAGCGATGGGACAACGCTTGGCTCGCACCGTCGTACGTCAGATCCGCGAGCATCATGGCCGCAATGATGCCGAGGATTGCGAGCCCCTCGAGGCCGAGCGTCATGCGCTTTTGTGGCCGAACGACGCGGTAGTAGACAAACACGACTACGCCGCACAGCACGAGTAGCGCGAACACGTCTTTCACGAACAGGTACGCGGAGCCGAGCGGCAAGCCCAACACCGGTTCGGGCCCGAGTATCCAGAGATTGAACCAGGGCCAGAAGCCGCGCCCCCAAAGCACGAGGGTGCGCAAGAGCAATACCAAAAAGCCCATGAAGATCAGCTGATGGGCCAGTCCCGCGCCCAGGTAGTAGCGCATCTTCTTTTGGAAGAAGGCGAACGTCCATACGTTCTCGAGGCGCTCGCCGATCTCGTTCGTGCGACTCTCCCAAGTTGGCGCGCCCACCTTCAAGAGCGCGACTCGCTTGCGAGCGCTCACCGCAAAGGCTCCGACGAGCGTCGCGATGATGAAGGCCATGGCGATCGGGTTCATGAGCGCAAGCCTAGCCCCGAATTTAACGCTAACCTAGCAGGAGCCGTTTCAGCACGAGCAGGCTGAGCAACACGCCCGCTGCGACTACGAGCCACAGCCAAACGCGACGCTCACTGGTGAGTAAAGGCCGAATCGTCGCGGCGCGGCGCTCGGGCGGGAGCACGACGGGAACCTCGACCGGCAGTAAACGCACGCTCGAATCGCTCTCTTCGGCGGCCACCACACGCAGCAGCAGGACGCCCCTGGGTAGATCGGCGCCCGGCGCGGGTAGGCCACCCTGCTCCGGGATGCGGATGGTCACGCTGTGCGGCGAGTCGGGCGAAGCGTCGGGATCCGTCTCCGGCAAAGTGACATGCAAAAGCTCTGCAGGCTCGCCCCGTCCGCGCAAAGTGAACGCGCCCGAGCGCTCGCATAGGTCACAGCCACCACCCTCACAGGCCGCGCACGTCAGATTCCTCGGTAGTTCGAGCTCGAGGGCTCTGCCGGCCGCAAACCAGTCCCGCGCGACACGCACGCGGTGGACCACGTCCGGTCCACGAGGGACGTCGATCGCGCGCGTCGTGACCTTGCCTAAGACTGCGGGCACTATCGTCCAAGCTAGCCCGGATCAAGCTCAAGACAAAGAATCTCAATTTTCTCTGGTGCTCCCCGGCAAAAATCCGGTAGAGGCCGAGCCTTGGCTTGCAGCGCGCGGGCAAACGCCGTAAGCCCGCGCGTCGTCGTGAGCTCGAGCGGTTCGCTCGACGGCGGGTCGCGAGATCCATACCCACGGCGAGGAGAGCGCTTGGCATTCATTAAGCAACTCTTGGACATCGTCCTCCACCTGGACGCGCATCTGGTCGAATGGTCGCACTCGCTCGGCATGAGCCTGTACGCCTTGCTGTTCGCGATCATCTTCTGCGAAACGGGCCTGGTGGTG
Source organism: Polyangiaceae bacterium (assembly GCA_036496745.1). GTDB lineage: Bacteria > Myxococcota_A > Polyangia > Polyangiales > Polyangiaceae > PMG-095. The sequence goes on along the minus strand of DASXKQ010000329.1, from coordinate 22,590 downwards.
ACGCCGTTTCTACCCGGCGATTCACTGCTCTTTGCGGTAGGAGCCCTGTGCGCGATGGGCGGTATGAATCTGTACCTCATCACGCCGCTCCTGCTCGCCGCAGCCGTGCTCGGCGACGCCACCAACTACGCGATCGGAGTCCAGGTCGGGCCACGCGTCTTCACCAGCCAGACTTCCAAGCTCCTCAATCGCGAGCACCTGCTGCGGACGCAAGCGTTCTACGAGCGCTACGGCGGCAAGGCGATCATCATTGCGCGCTTCATTCCGATCATCCGTACGTTCGCGCCGTTCGTCGCGGGCATCGGCAAGATGAGCTATCGCCGCTTCTTCTCGTTCAACATCGTCGGCGCGCTCGCCTGGGTGCTGCTCTTGGTCCCAATGGGCTACTGGTTCAACAGCATCGAGTGGGTACGGAAACACTTTCAGACGGTGATCGTCGCGATCATCTTCCTAAGCATCCTGCCCGCGGTCATCGAGTATCTACGTGAACGCGCGCGCGCGCGGCCCGCGGCTTCCTGAGCTCAGTCGCCTCAGTCGGCGCGCTTTTCCGGCAGCTGCTTCGGTGGCTCGCCTTCTTTGGGCGGCTCGTCTTCGTTCAGGCCCTTCTTGAAGGCGCGAATGCCTTCACCGAGGCCCTTGCCGACACCAGCGAGCCGTCCCGGGCCGAACAACAACAGAACGATGACCAGGACGATGATCCAGTGTACTGCGCTAAACGATCCCATTTGAGGTCTCCGAGACCGACGTTACCGTCGCTCTCACGTTCTTACCGTAGCACTGCCAGACGCGGAAGCCAGTGTCTCAATCTAGAGCTTGAAGGAGAGCTCTCGCTCGGCCTCGGGAGCGTCGAGCGGGAGCGACAATGAGTAGGTCTTTTGCCCGACGCGCGCGCCGAACGAAACGACAATAGGGGGGTTTTCGCCGTTGAGCGCCTCGAGCCGGACGCGCACGCGGTATTCCCCGCGTAGCGGATCGCCACTCTCGAGGTACACATTTTCGTAGTTTTGCCCGTGGCACTCGCCGCTCCTACCCGGGCAATCGCGCTCCTTCACGAGCCCGCTTTGGGCGGTGCGTCCGACCTCCACGAGCTCACCGTTGGGATCGGTGACCCGCAGATCGACGTCCGCGCGCGGCTCGTTCCAGGCGATCACGAACTGCACGAGCCCGGTGCGCACGCCGCAGCCCTCGTCGATGATACCGTTGCAATTGTCGTCCGTGCCATTGAAACAGAGCTCCGGACCCGTCGGCACACACGTCTTGTCGAGCAAGGACGGCGGGTCGGTGCTCACGAGCAAGCCCTGCCCCGCCGCGCTCGGCGCGGGCAACGGCTTGCGACAAGCGCCGAGCGCGATCGCGCAAAGCACGACCGCGCACAGTCGCATGTTCACTTCTTTTCGTCGGGAATCACGACGCCAGAACCCGCCTTGGGATTCATCAGCTCGAAGTAGGCGCTGCGCGCCAGCTCGCCGCCGGGTCCGCTCTCGTCTCGCAGGGCCAAGAGCACGCCTTGCTCCTGCATGAACTTGAGTGTGCGAATCGCACCCGCGCGCTTGGCGGCATCGTCGCCCTTGGCCATTTGATAGAGCCGCGAGCGCAGCACCACGCGCGTGAAGGAGTGTGGCCCGTTGTCGAACACGAGGTTGTCGAACTGCTTCATCAGCATTTCGCGCGCCCACTCTTGCTGCGTGTTGCGAATCGAAAGCTTGGTGATCGCTTCCGCGTTGTCCACGTATTTGAAGAGCAGGCCGGAGTCGAGATCCTCGGTCGACCAATAGCCGAAGCTCTTGTACCAAAGATCACCGAGCTCATCGAGCGCCTCTTTGCGCTTGTTCGCGTACTGAGCGACCGCGCGCGCCGCGGTCTCCGGCGTGCCACCTAGCATCAGCGCGAGCGCCGCGTCGTTCATCATGGCGTCGTTGGTCAGCATCTGGAAGAGCTGCGCCTCGATCGCGGCGTCGAAACCGCCCTTGGCGATCGCGCGCGCGACCTGATGGCGCGTCTCGACCGCGGACTCCGGCGTCATCAGCGAGATCAATGCGGGAGCCGTGCCCGGCACAGGGCGCTGAATCAACGCCTCGAGCAAGCAGGCGCGACGCACCTCGTCCGGCTTCTCGTTGCCCTTGTACTCGGCGATCTTCTTGGCGACCTCGAGGAAATCCTCCTTTTCGGCCACCCACGCCAGCGCCGCGCAAGCGCTGAACCGCGATTGCTCGTTGTTCTTCGGCTCGACGATGTAGTCCATCAGCGGCTTGAACGCCTTGCGATCGCGCCACTCGGACATGCCGTCCGCGGCGCCCACGCCGATCGCGCGCAGCGCCATGCCGAGGATCGCCACACCGCCCTGCATCAAGCCGTCCATCGTGACGTCCTGATCCTTCGGCCGGCGCGTGAGATCCTTCTCCATGACGCTCCACGACGGCTGATCCTTCAGCCAGCCGACGTAGCGGAGCGCGCTCTGCGCGACCACCCACTCTTCCGGCATGGGCGGCTGCTGACCCTCTTTCGGCAAGGGTTGATCGGGATTCGACCACTTGCGCAGGGCCGCGATGTCCTTCGTGGACTGCATGGCAGCCAGCGCACGCAAGCCGTTCGCGTGCGGCGAAGGCAGCTCGTGAATCCAGAAGATCACCGCATCTTCCGCCTGCTCGGAGATCTGCGAGCTCTTGTCGGGATGGAGCATCGACAAATCCGCGATCATGCGGGATGCCACGACGCGCTCGTTATCGTCGCGCTTCAGCATCATTTCCCAGTCGTATTGGTCGCTGTAGATCTTGAGCGGATCCATGCGCAGGCGCTTGGCGAGCGTCGGGACCGCGCGCAGATCGCCGATTTGCGCGAGCGCGACGGCCGTGCGCCACTGATAGTGGATGTGCGGCTTGGTCTGCAGATACGCGTACAGCGCGTTGCCTCCGCGCGGATCGTTCAGCTTGTCGATCATGTCGAAGATTTGCTTCTTCTGATACCAACCAAGCTTCTCGTCGGGAGACACGGCGCCGAGCGCCAGCACCAAGCCGTCCGTGCCGATGCCGTCGCGTAGCGCCTCCAAGAACTTGTTGCGGCTGTCTTTGTCGGCCGTCTTGAGCGCGGCCACCAAAGGTTCGCGCGCGCGCGGCTCGCCGATCTTGCCGAGGCCCGGCGCGGCTTGGCGCGCCACCTCGGGGTCCTTGTCCTGCACGAGCTTGATCAGCGTCTCGGTCCACTTGGGCTCCGCGTGCTGCGAGAGCACGGTCGCGACCAACTGGCGCACGGCTGGGCTTTCGTCGCCGGCCATGCTGGCGAGCTTGTCGAGGCTCACGAGATCCACCAAGCGATACGGGTCGAAAGCCGCGCCGCCGCCCAAACGCTGCACGGTAGACAGGTGGCCCGCGCGGTACATGGCCATCACGTCGTCGAGCGCGCGCGTGTCGCCCAGCACGACGAGTGCCCACGCGATCTGCGGCTTGGCGCCGGGGCCGGCCTTTTTGAGCGCGGCGAGCAGGGCGTCTTTCGCGGCCTCGCCCATCGGGCGCCCGTACTCGGCGAGCGCCGTGGCGGCCATGCCTTGAATCGGCTCGGACGGCACGCTAAGGGCTTCGATCGCGTCCTTCACGCCTTCGGGATCTCGCGCCCACGCGAGTTGCTTGAGCGCCTCCATGCGAACCTCAGCGCTCGTGTCGGCTTTCTCGCCGCTGCCCCACTCGCGCCATTTGGGTACCTGCTCTTGCTTCGGCAGGACGAAGATCTGCTTCTTCACTTCCTCGCCCTGCTCTATCGTGAGCTTCTCGGCTTCCTGCTTGCCGCCGATCAACATGAACGCCGCAAAACCGCCAACGGCGAGCACCGCGATCAAAATCGCGACGGGAGCGAAGCGACCTCGTTTGAAATTGCCGTCCCCGCCTGGGTCGAAGCCTCCGCCGGAGGGAAACCCGCCGCCGGGTGGCATCGGCGGTGCGCCCGGAACATCGTCGTCATCCGGGGGCCATTTAGCGGCGTTCACCCAGGGCAAAAGGGGCGGCTTGGAAGCCGGAGTGAGATTCGGCAGGTTCGGGTCGGGCATGGATCCTCCCGCTAAAAGCGGTGATTCTGAGCAGGCGCGGGAAAGCGAGCCACGCGAACTCGCGGCGACCTTAGCCGATGCTGAAAAAAGGGGGGAGGGTTCCTGCGCCCGTGCTGGAAATACCCTTTCCCTTTTTCGGGAATTTTCCATCGAAACCTCGCTTTTCCCGCGGAGGGCGCGCGCGTGAGCCTAGGCACCGGTCAGCGGAGCCGCTGGCAGAGGCCCGTCGGCATTGCCGTCGGCACGACCGCGCTCGTCACCGTGCTCTCGAAGCTGCCTGGGAGCATCGCCGCGACGGCGATCGGTTTCGCGTTTCTCGCCGTCACCTATCAGCTCGTGCTGCGTGGCGACGACGATGCCCGCGTGCGCGCGCACGGACTTTCGCTCGGTGGGCTGCTCGAATCGGAGCCGCTCTCCGCGGCGCGCATCGCGCGCGAATCACTGACCGCGATCGCTTGGGCGTGCGCGCTGGGCGCGCTGATATTTCCGCCCTTTTGGTTGGGCTTCAGGTGGTGGTGGCGGATCCACGTGCCCTTGCATCCGGCATCGCTCAGCGCGTCGCTCAACGACGCGCTCGGACAGTTGCTCGTGATCGCGTTGCCGGAAGAAGTCTTCTATCGCGGTTGGCTGCAATCCTCGCTCGATCAAGTGTGGAACCCACGCTGGCGGGTCTTGGGTGCTCGACTTGGGCCGGGACTGTTCGTGATGAGCGCGCTCTTTGCGGTCGGTCATTTCTTCACCGAGCTCGATCTGAATCGCTTGGCCGTGTTCTTTCCAGCTTTGGTTTTCGGCTGGTTGCGGGCGCGCACACGCGGGGTCGGCGCAGGCATCGTATTCCACGCGCTGTGCAACCTCTTTGCGTCGTACTTGAGCCAGAGCTACGGTCTCGGTCGGTGATCCCCTCTTACTTTCTCGATCGTTTGGTGGAGCTCGCCCTGAACGAGGACCTAGCGGGCGGCGATCTCACCAGTCAGGCCACCGTGGGCATCAATGAGCGCGCACTCGGCAAAGCGACGGCTCGCTCGTCGCTCGTCGTGTGTGGCGGCGACGTGTTCGCGCGCGTCTTTTATCGCGTCGACCCTGGTGTGCGCGTCGAACGCCGGATCGCCGAGGGCGCGCAAGCTCGCGCCGGCGACGTGCTTTGGATCGTCGAAGGCAGTACTCGCTCGCTATTGATGGCGGAGCGCACGGCGCTCAACTTTGCGCAGCGTTTGAGCGGCGTCGCCACGCTCACGCGTCGCTTCGTGAGCGCGATCCCCGAAGGCAAACCGCTGCGCATCGTCGACACGCGCAAGACGACCCCGGGTCTCAGGCCGCTCGAGCGCTACGCTGTTCGCACCGGAGGTGGCCACAATCACCGGGATAGTTTGGGCTCCGCCGTGCTGATCAAGGACAACCACATCGTCGCTGCGGGCGGCGTCAGCGCCGCCATCAACGCCGCCCGGCTCGCGCCGCATACGAGCCGAATCGAGGTCGAGGTCGAGTCGCTGGAAATGCTCGACGAGGCGCTGGCGGCTGGCGCAGACGTGGTCATGCTCGACAACTTCGCGCCCACGCAGATCGCCGCGGCCGTGGAGCGCGCGCGGGGCCGCGCGCAAGTCGAGGTTTCCGGCAGCGTCACGCTCGAACGCGTGCCAGAGCTGGCGCACGCTGGCGTCGACGTAGCGAGCGTCGGAGCGCTCACGCACTCCGCGCCGGCCGCTGACATCGGCTTCGACATCGAGCGCATTTGATGTTCGACGCCGCGCGCTTCCGGTCCCTCGCCGGCGAGCGCGGACTCACGCTCGGCGAGCCGCTCGACTATCGAGAACTCACCGCATCCACCAACGATTCCGCGCTGATTGCGGCGCGCTCGGGCGCGCCGCACGGCGCCACGTTCGTAGCGGGCGCGCAGAGCGCGGGGCGCGGTCGACGCGGACAACGCTGGCTGTCCGGAGCCGGCGAGAACCTGCTCTTCTCGGTGCTGCTGCGCCCAAAGCTCGAGCCCGCTCACGCGAGCACGCTGACGCTCGCCGTCGGCCTCGCCGTGCGTGACGCGCTGCTGCCGCGCGTTTCCGGCGCCATACAGCTGAAGTGGCCGAACGATCTATTGATCGGCACCGCCAAGCTTGCCGGGATATTGCTGGAAAGTCAGCTGCAGGGGTCGCAGCTCAGCGCCGTCGTCGTGGGCGTGGGCTTGAACGTGCACGCGCGCGAGTTCCCCGCCGGGCTCGCGCTGCCAGCGACGTCACTCGCCCTCTGTGGCTCGGTAGAACTCGAACACGAGCGCCTGTTGGTCGATATTCTTGCGGCGCTCGAACGCCGCCTGGTCGCGTTCGAGCGCGACGGTGTCACGCGGCTCTTACCCGAGCTCAAGCAGTGCGACGCGCTGCTCGAACGCAAGGTGCGGGTCGAAACGGTCGCCGGTATCGCGCGCGGAATCGACGACGCGGGCCGGCTCGTGATCGAAGATTCGGCTGGCGCTCTGCACCACGTCGCGTCCGGCTCCGTGGAGTGGCTCGATTAGCAATCTATCACGCGGCTTGTGCAACGCGTACCGGCTCGGCCAGCGCCTGCGCGAGCAAGCGACGACCGCGGAATAACCGGCTCATTACCGTACCGACGGGCACGCACAGTGTCTCGGCCGCGTCTTTGTAACTCTGCTCTTCGAGGTCCACCAGGCGCACGACCTTCGCGAACTGCGCCGGCAGCGCGGCGAGCGCCACCAGCACCGGCTGGGTCAAGCCGACCCCGAGACTCTGCGGCTCGGGAGTCGTCCAGGCGCACGGATCGCGAGCAAGGCCGTCGAGCGCGCGTCGTTGTCGCCCCGTTCGACGACAGCGCGTGATGAACACGCTGAACAAGATCTGCTGCAACCAAGCTCGCAGGTTCGTATTCTCCACGTAGCTGGCTTCGAAGGAGAGCGCGCGCACGACCGTGTCCTGCACGAGATCCTCCGCGTCCGAGCGCTGCCGACAAAGCACGAGAGCGCGCGCCTGAAGCGCGGGCAAGAACTCACTCAGCCGCTCTCTGAGCTCGCTTTGGGCGACACAGCCGGATCGTTGTCGGGGTGCAGTGACTGACATGGCGTTCTCCACGCAGCGCTCTATCGCAAGCGCCATGCCAGGCTGGGCGTCCGCCATTTCACGGCATTTTTCGAAAATTGCTGCGGACCATCGCCCGCAGTCTGCGTGTCAAACTGGCAGCAACGGGCAGCGCCCTGCCAGCCAGGCAGCTCGCTCAGGGCTCCGCGCTGGACGTCCCGAGTAAGCTCGCGAGCGCGTAGGGCAACGCGTCCGCAATCTCGTGCGCCAGGCTGCCGCGGTCGGCACCACGCTCTGCCGCGCAACGCTCGCCGGCAAGGCCGTGTAGGAACGCGGCGGTCAGTGCGGCGCGCCGCGCGTCGAGCCTCGTCGACAGCGCGGCGAGCACGCCACTCAATACGTCCCCCGAGCCGCCCGTCGCGAGCACCGGCGACCCCGTCGGGTTCACTGCAATTCGCTCAGCAGGAGCCGCAACCAGCGTACGGTACCCCTTCAAGAGGACCACCGCGTGCGTTGCCTCGACGGCACGTGTCACGCTGCCAAAGCGGTCCGCTTCGACCGCCTCCGCGCTAACGCCGAGCAGGCGGCCGAGCTCTCCGGAGTGAGGCGTGAGGACCAGCTCGCCGCGTGCGCTCGACAGCACCGTGGCGCGCCCGGCGAAATGAGTGATGGCGTCGGCATCGACCACTTTTAGCCCGTCCCAGCCGAGCACGACGTGCTCGACGATCCGGCGCGCCAGCGGATCCAAGCCGAGACCGGGGCCAATTGCGACCGCGTGCGCTTGGGCGAGCAGCGCGTCGAGCGATGCTTCAAGCCGCTCGAGATCGAGCCGCGCGGTCATTGCCTCCAGCACGCGCTGGTCGAGAACAGCTGCGGTCTCCGGCAACGCTCCGAGCGTGACCAGACCCGCGCCCGCTCGCAGAGCGCCGCGCGCAACCAACAAGCTTGCCCCGATTTTTCCCGGCGAGCCCGCGAGCACGAGCACGCGACCAGCGCCTGACTTGTGCGTCGTCACCGGTCGCGGCACGAGCGCAGCACGCACGTCCGAGCTCTCGACGATCTCCGCCCCGTGGCCAACGTGCCGAAGCGCGACGTCGGGGACGCCGATATCGACCACGTGCACGCGACCCGCGTGGAGCAGCCCCGTCGGCGTCAGCAGACCCAGCTTGTGATGTGCAAACGTGATCGTGACGTCGGCGCGCACCGCCGCGCCGAGCACGGCGCCGCTGTCCGCGTCGATACCGGACGGCACGTCGAGCGAAAACCGGCGGCACGGAGCGCCGTTGATGAACTCGATCGCGTAGCGCAAAATACCGACAATCTCGCGGTCCAAACCCGTCCCTAGCAGCGCGTCGACGACGGCGTCGGCGCCCTCGAACGCCTCGCCGAGCCGCGTGAGCTCTGCTTGGCGCAAGCCCATGACCACACCGCCCACCCCGACGAATGCGTGATAGTTCGTGAGCGCATCGCCCGCGAGCAATGCTGGTTCCACGAGCAGGAACGCCTCGACGTCGGCGCCGAGTGTCAACAAGCGGCGCGCGACCACGAAACCGTCGCCCCCGTTGTTGCCCGCCCCGCACACCACGATCACGCGGCGCCGAACGCCACTACCCAGCGCGAGCTCGCGCGCGATGATCTCCGCCGCGCCGCGGCCGGCATTCTCCATCAAGAGTACGCTGGGAACCGCGCAGGCCGAGCTGGCGTAAGCGTCGTAGCTGCGCACCTCCTTGCGTGACAAGACCGGGATCATCCGCCCTCGCTCTCCAGCACGACCACCGCCGCCGCAATGCCCGCGTCGTGCGTGATCGAAACGAGCGCCCGGCGAGCGCCGAGGCGGCTCGCGTGAGCCTGCGCCGTATCGCCGAAGCAGAGCTCGGGCGCACCGCGCGCGCCGGAACGCACTTCCACGTCGTGCCACCAAACATCGCTCGGGCCACCGAGAGCTTTGGCAGCAGCCTCCTTCGCGGCAAAGCGTCCTGCTAGCGCCAACGCGCGGTCCGGGCGCGCGCTCAGATCGCGCCGCTCATTTTCCGTCAAAATGCGCTGCCAAAAGCGCTCGCCAAAGCGCTCGAGCGCTTGTCGCACACGCGCGACGGACGCCACGTCGATACCTAGGCCGACGACCATGTCACTCGGGAATCTGTCAGACCGGCGCCCGCTTGTCGAGAACGAGTGCCGCCGCTTGCGCGGATGCGCTGGGCGCCTCACTCTAGCGGCACATCAGCCATGACCAAGCTCTCGGTGAACGTCAACAAGATCGCGACGCTTCGCAACACGCGCTCACTCGACCTGCCAAGCTTGCTCAAACTGTCGGCGATCGCGCTCGATGCCGGCGCGCACGGCATCACCGTACACCCGCGCCCCGATCAACGGCACATCCGCAGCGAGGACGTGGCACCGATCGCCGCCGTCGTCGCACGTTACGGGGGCGCCGAATACAATATCGAGGGCAATCCGTTTCACGGCCTGCTCGAACATTGTGAGCGCGTGCGCCCAACGCAGGCCACGTTGGTCCCGGACGCGCGCGAGGCATTGACCAGCAACCACGGCTGGAACTTGGTCGAGCTCGGGGCGGCCGAGCGTCAGGCGCTGGCTCGCGCGATCGCGGGCCTGCAGTCCGTATCGTGTCGCGTCAGTCTGTTCATCGATCCGATTCCGGAAATGATGCCGCTCGCGCGGGAAATGGGCGCCGATCGCGTGGAGCTCTACACGGAGCCATACGCGGCGGCCGCGGCGGCCGGGCGCGCAGACAAGGCTCTCCGCGACTACGCGACGGCGAGCGACGCGGCACGCCGCGTCGGCCTCGGCGTCAACGCTGGCCACGACCTGAGTCTCGAGAATCTCGCCGCGTTTCTGCACGCCGTGTCCGTGGACGAAGTCTCCATCGGCCACGCGCTGATCGCAGACGCGCTCGAGTTTGGCTTGGCTGAGACCGTGCGGCGCTACCTGGCCATTTGTACGAAGGCGCGCTAGCCGCGCTTCACCCCGCGTCCACAGCGGGCTTCGCGGTGCCGCCGATATCCTTGCAGCAGCGAAAGCCAAGGTGATAATTGCGGTGGCTGTCCGCCGCGCGGATGGGACCCGCGTGCCACATGAGCGCGCGCCAGCGGCAGTCGTCGGGATGCGCCTCCTCGCGTGAGAAGATCCACCAGCTGCCCTTCATTTCCGTTTGGCCGATGCCGCCATTTTTGCCAAGCTCGTCGGCCGTGAGCGGGAGATTCATGTGCTCGGCCGCGTTGCCGTGCTGGTCGTACACGCCGAATGAGCTCACGCACTCGGGAAACGACCCGGCAGGGTACGTGTTGGAGCCGCAAATTCCCCAGTCCGGCGTGTAGCACTCCTTGCTCTTGAAGCTCATCGTGCCGCACTTGCTCATGTCCTTTTTGGGACCGTACGCCCAGATAAGCTCCCGCGATTTGTTGTGCAAGTACTCCTGCATGATGCGGCGCTCGCCGAACGTGTAGTCCTCCTCGGGCGTGTGCAGCGCGCCGGCGCAGGCGCCCTCCCACTCGTGTGCGTCGCACAAGCGTTTGCCTTCGGCCGCGCACAGTTCGTCGGCTTCTTTCGAACTCACCCACACCACTGGATACTCGCAGGGGATGTTGGGGAATTCGAATTGGTCCATACAGAGCTGCGCACTGCCCGCGGTCTCGCCCTTGCGCGGATCGAAGACGGTCACCATGTTCGGTGCACCGCAACGCGCGTCGGCTGGGTGCAGTGCGGCCACAGCCTGCGCGCGAATGGCCTGGCATGCGGCGCGGGTCATCGGATGCTTGGTAATCTTGGGATCGCCTTGCCCGAGCCGCGACGAAGCCGCGAAAATATGGCGGATCGCGGAGAGCGCGGCGGGGCCGAGTCCGAGTTGGCTCGCCATGTTCGTGAACAGCGCGTCGCGCTGCTCCTCGAGCGTGCGCGAGTCCGTGTCGAGCAAGGGTGGCAGCTGTTTCGGCGGCGGTTCGGCGCTCGGCTCGGGTTCCGCGTGCAGCGCGCTAGCTGGCACAGTTGCGGTGAGCGGGGCGGGCGCAGGCTGCGTGGCGACGCGCGCCCGCTCGTGCTGTACGCGGACGGTTCGCACCGCCGCGTACGCGACGACGAACGCCAGACAACCGCTCAACGCGACGAGACCGCGCCTCACTCGAACGAGCACACGTACTCGGCGATGCCGGAGCCGACGCTGATGTCGAACCCCGACTTCCCCGGGACTCTGAAGTGGCTGCCCGCGCCGTAGTCTCGCCACTCGCTCGTTCCATCGAGACGAACGCGGCAAGCGCCCGCCGTGATCTCCATCAGCTCCGGCGCGTCCGTCCCAAAATGAAACTCACCCGGGTAGATCAAGCCGAGCGTTTTTTTCGCGCCGTTTTCGAACAAGATCGAGTGGCTGACAACCTTGCCGTCGAAGTAGACGTTGGCCTTGGCGACCGCGGTGACGTTGGGGAATTGGGAGGTGGACATCGCTCGACTCCTAGCACTATTTCCGCGCGATTTGGGCTGCTACGGCTCAGTCTCCATCGCCCGAAATGCTCCAGTCCTCGCTCAGCGATTCGGCTTTGGGCGTGGGCAACGGATCGCCGTTCACGCCATCGCGACGCACGATCATCGTCTGGCGAGCCGCGCTATCTTCGCTCTCACGCGCCACGACCGTGATCACGTTGACGCCCGGCTGCAGCTCGGTGTCGAGCGAGAATTTGAGCTTGGTGGGATCGGCCGCCTTGCGGTTCGATTGATAGAAGACCTTGCGTGGTCCCACGAAAATAAAGGCATCGAGCACGCGGTCGCTGTCCGTCGCTTGGCCCTCAAGGTGAACTTTACCGTCGCGCGTCGCAAGCTTCGCGGGCGTCACCTCCAAGAGCGGCGGCGAATGCGACAAGTGCGGCTTGAACTGGATCTTGGCCGCGCCGGGCGGCGCGTCGTGCAGAGCTCGCGTCTCGACGAAACCAAAGCGGTCGTCGCCCAAATCGACCTTGGTGAACGCCCCGACGGTGCCGAGCCTCTCGAGCAGGCTACCCTTGTCGAGCTCACCCACTACGGAAGCGATGGGCAAAGGTTGTCCGCGCACCAGCGTGGGCGTGGCAAACGACACCTTGCCCTGCGCCTTACTCACGCTCAACGCCGTCTTGGCGAGCGGCAACGTCACTTTTTCCGTCGAAACCACGCGTAAATCCCGATCCACCACGCTGAGCTCGAAATTGACGTTGTTCTCCGTCAACTCGTCGAGCACATCGAAGGTGAACGCCACGCTGCGTTGCTCGCCCGGCTTCATGTTAGACACGTCGAAGCGCCCATTGTGGAGCAAGAGGCCGTCACCGGTGAGGTTACGCAGGTTCGCTTGCGTCTCGTACGCGCGACCCTTACCGACGTTTTTGACCGTGAGGTAGACCGTAATGCCCTCGCCACGCGCGAGCTGCCCGTCGCCGTTGCCCGGTCGATTGTCGACCACCTGATAGGTGTACGCGAAGGTCGGCTGCGGCAGCGCGTTGACGGTCGGGCGGAACTCGGCGTCCGCCGGCGCATCACCGCCCTCGGCGAAAAAACGCACTTTTACGACGTCCGCGCGGGCGTCGGCGTCGAGCGGGATCTTGCACGAGCGCTTGGCGTCGCTCGGTACCGGCGCGGACGAGCCCGCCTTGTGTCCCTCCACGTCGCAGAAACCGAGCGGCACGGTCGCCGTCTTCGTCTCGCCCGGCATGATCTTGCCGAACGCGAGCTCACGCTCGTCGTAGTACGGACCATCGCTCTTGGTCGTCGCGCGCACTTGATACGCCGGAGTCTGGCCTTTGTTCTTGACCGACACCTTCAGCGTCATCGAGTCACCGGCGGAGACCATGTCGCCCGCGCGGTCCGTGCTGGCCTTGACCTCGAAATCTGCGGCTTTCGGGCCGTTGGCGTCTTTCGGCGGCGCGGTCCAATCGATACCGAGCTTGCCCAGATCGGCGGCCACGCTGTCGATCTCCGTTTGCTGCAGATGATCCAGAAAATCCTTGCTGCTGTGTAGCTGATCCGTGCGCTTGCCCGGCGCAAGCTTGTTCGCCAAATCCCGCGCGACCTTGATTGGGAAATCGAGCTCGAACTCGTCCTCCGGATCACCGCCGCGATCGCGCAGTTCCTCGCGCTCCTTTTCGGGCAAGTTGTAGCGCAGCTTGAACATCGGTTGATCGCTCGCGCGACGCGCTGCGTTCGACAAACTCTTGGTCAAGTCGCGCTCGCGCAAGCCGTGATCGTCACGAAACAAGTCCATCTCGATTGTATCGGCGGTCATCGGGTCGAGCTCGATGTCCGGTGTAACGCCGACGCCCTGAATCGACACGTCCCCCGGTGTGAGATACTGCGCGGTCGTCAACTTGAGCGCCGCATTTTCGGGCGTGACGTGCGGGAACACCAGCTGAACGCTGCCCTTGCCGAAGGTGGTTTGCCCCACGACCACCGCGCGATCCAGGTTCTTGAGCGCGCCGGTGACGATCTCGCTCGCGCTCGCGGAAGACCCGTTGACGAGCACCACGATCGGGTAATTGGGCTCCGTGCCCTTGCGCACGGCTCGCTTTTCCTCGCGGCCCTCGGAGGCGCCCACGGTGGCGACGATCACGCCGTCGTCCAAGAAGCGATCGGCGACGCGCGCGGCTTGGTCCAAAAGCCCGCCTGGATTGCCACGCAGATCGAGCACGAGCGCCTTCATCTTCTCTTTCTTGTGCAAATCCGCGAGCGCCTCGTCGAGCTCGTCCGAGGTGCTGGCGTTGAACTGCTTGAGCCGCACGTAGCCGACGTTGTTACCAAGCCCGCGCGAATCGACCGATTTGACCTGAATCTCTTCGCGCACGAGCTCGAACGGGCGCGCGCCGGTCCAGCCGTCCGCGCCGTCGCGGTGCACCCAGATCGTGACCTTGGAGCCCGGCTTGCCGCGCAGCCGATTGACCGCGTCGTCGAGCGGCATGTTCAAGGTCGACTCGTTGTTGATCTTGGTGATGCGATCCAGCCGCTTCAACGCCGCGCGCCCAGCCGGTGTATTGGGCATGGGACGCATCACCGTGAGCAGCTGGTCGCGCAGCGAGATCACGATCCCGAGGCCGCCGAAATGGCCCGAAGTCGAGAGGTTCATCTCGCGGTAAGCTTCCGGGCTCAGAAACACGCTGTGCGGGTCGAGCGTGCGCAGCATGCCGTTGCAGGCTGCGTATTCGACATCTCGCAAGTCGACCTCGGTGTCTTTCAGGTTCGCCTGCAGAAAGGTGAACACTTCGCGTAGGCGCGCGGCAACGTCCCAAGGCCCCTGCACGTTGTCGATGCGAAACTCCGCGGATTCGGTGTCGACCTGCACGCGGACGGTGTTCGACTTCTCCTCGTGCAGCACGATGACCTGCGCGACCTCTTTCTGAATCTGATTGAGCGCGCTCAAAAACATCTGCCGCGGTTTGACGCGACTCGGATCGACGTACTTGTTGCGGATCGTGTTGAGCGTCTCGTTGACGGCAACGAGCTGCGTCAGATCGTACGGCGGCTTCGGCTGACCGGGGTTGGTCACCGCGTGAGCAACCTCTAGACCGCGCCACAGGCCACCCGTACCGAACTGCAACGCAAAGTACGAAGACAGCCCGAACACGCCGAGGACGATCAGCGCACGTCCGAGCCGCTGGAGAATGGACATCGCGAGAGTATACCCGGCCTTGCGCCGCTGTCTCGACCGGGCGAGGCGGGCGCGCCTGCTGGCAGGCGCGTTCTTTCGCTTTGGCTATTCTCCGGCTTTCGCCGTCGAACTTTGGGCGGCTGGCTCTTCGCCCGGACGCGACTTGGGGGGTTCAGGGTCGCGCACCTCGACACCCGGCTGTTTTTCGTCGCGCCGGATCGAGTAGCGAACCAGCGCACGCAGAGTTTTGTTCCGCTCGACGTTGCCAAGCACCATTTTGAGATCCTCGTACACCGAGGGATCGACGAGCAACGCACCGAGCGTGCCCTTGCCGGCACGCACGTCGGCCGCGATCTGCCGCATGTCCCCGGTCATCTGGTTCAGGTTCGCCATCATCTGCTGCGAGGCGTCGTCTCCATAGATGACGCTGCGAGCTAGGCCGTTGCCCTCGCGGATCCCCTTTAGGGTGGTGCCGAGTTCGCCGGCCACGTTGCCGACCTGGGCGAGCGCCTTGGCGCCATCTTCACCGTAGATCACCTCGTGCGCGAAGCCGGGACCCTGGTTCACGCGCGCGAGGATCTGGTTGACGCTTTGCGCCGTGCGATCGAGCTCGGCGCTGGCCTGCTCCAGGTTCGTCAAGGTTTGCGACAGCTTCTGAGACTCATTGGGATCGTGCAGCAGCTTGCTCGCGTAGCCGTCGCCGTGGTCGAGCGAGCCCAGGATGCCGGACAGCGACGCGACCGATGAGTGGATGTCGGACTGGAATTTCTCGTCGGCGAGCGAGCTGGTCGTGTGCTCCAAATTGGTGACGACCTTCTCCACCTGCACGGAAATGGTGCCGAGCTTGCTCATGATCTGCGTCACGTCGTCTTCGTTCTTGGACGGAATGACGGAGCCGGGTGGCATCGCGGCCTTGTTCGACGCGCCGACCGTGATCACGATCATCTTGTCACCGAGTAGACCCTTGCCGGCGATGGTCGCGACGCTGTCCATGCGAATGCGGCGTGCTTCGTCGGAGACGATCGACATCTCCACGCGCACGTTCTTGTCCGCCTCGTTGCCGCCGTAATCGACTTTCATCACCGCGCCGACGTCTACGCCGCCCATGCGCACCGGCGAGCCACGCCTGAGCCCTTGCACGTCCTCGAACAGGGCGTCGAACGTCTCCTTGTGCTGGAAGAGCTGGCGCTCGTCACCGATCAGGAAGATCACCGCGCCGATCGCGGTGAGCCCCGCGAGCACGAAGGCGCCCACTTTGACTTCCTTGGACGTCGCCATCTTAGTCGCTGCCAGAAACCCTAGCTCGCTTGTCCGCTCGAGGCCAGTCGGCTCGGCGCTCGGCTGGCGAGCCGCGGAGTTAACTGTTCAGCAAGGTCTCGACGTCTTCCTTGACCGGCGCGCGGCCCTCGATGAAATCGCTCACGCGTTGGTCGGTCGTGGCGCGAAACTCGTCCGGCGTGCCGTGCGCGATGATGCGCCCGCTGTGAACCATCGCGATGCGATCGCTGATGGTAAAGGCGCTCTTCATGTCGTGCGTGACGACCAAGCTCGTAATGTTGAGCTTCTGCTGTAGGCCTGTGATCAAGTGATTGACGCGCGCCGTGTTGATCGGGTCGAGACCGGTGGTCGGCTCGTCGTACAGCAGCACCTCGGGTTGCACGGCGATCGCTCGCGCAAGGCCGACGCGCTTGCGCATGCCACCGGACAGATCCGCCGGCGAGAGCTGCTCGATGCCGGGCAAGTCGACCAAGCTCAACGCCCACTCGACGCGTTCGGTGCGCTCGCGCTCGGTCATCTTTTCGCGGAAGTGCTCTTCCAAGCCGTAAGCGACATTTTCACCCACGCTCAAGGAGTCGAACAGGGCGGCACCCTGAAACAGCATCGCGATGCGCTGCCGTACGCGCGCGAGCCGTTCCTCGTCGAGCTTCGTCACGTCCTCGGAGTCGAACCAGATCTCGCCGGCGTCGGCGGCGAGCAGACCGATCAACATCTTCAGCATCACGCTTTTACCGACGCCGGAGCCGCCGCAAATGGTCAGCACTTCCCCGCGCGCGACGGACAGATTGAGCCCGCTGTAGATTATTTTGGGGCCGAAGGCTTTTCTTACGCCCTTGAACTGGATGATGGGGTCGGCCACGTCGACTCGCGCGAGCCTAGAGACGCGAACCGACGACGACAAGGCCCATCAAGAAAACCTCGCCCGCAGTAGGATCGGCTACGACTCGACGCGCTCCAAACGCAGCTCGACCGCGTCGCCACCGCGATAGCGATCGCTGCGCAGTTTCCCAGTCACGACGACGCGACCGCTGAGCGTCGCGGCGCGCTCACCCATCCCGATACCGAAGGCGCCCAGCCGACCGCTGCCCGGCACCTCCAGCTCGAGCTTGAGGTGCCCGCCTTGAACCTCTCGCGCCGAAAGCACGTTCGCCTCGAGCGCCAAATCCGGCGACGGGCTCTTTTGACCGCATGGCTCGAGCAAATACAAATCGCGCAGGACGCGCGCGAGCTCGTCGCCCGGCGCAAGCCACACGCAGGGCGCGCCATCACCCTCAGGAGTGATCGTATGCGCGCTCTGCGCGGCGCATGCCGCCTCGAAGCATGCCCGAAAGGCGTCGAGCTTCTCCAAGCTGAGCTCGACCCCCGCCGCGGCTTGGTGACCGCCGAAACGGATCACGAGCTCTTTGGTCGGACCGAGTGCGTCGAACAAGCGGAAGCCCTGTGGGCCGCGTACCGAGCCACGACCGTGCCCGGCGTTGAAACCAGCGACCATCACCGGCCGCCCAAAACGGCTCGCCAAGCGGCCGGCCACGATGCCGACGATGCCGTGATTCCAGCCTTCGCGGCCGATCACGATTGCGGGGCGCTCCGCGAGCCCGCGCTCGGCGATCTCGGCGATCGCTTCTTCGATCATGCGATCTTGGATGGCGCGGCGTTCGAGCGAGGCGTGCTCGACCTCCGCGGCGAGTCCGGCAGCCTCCGCGTCGGTCTTGGCCAGCAACAGGCGCACCGCAGCGTCCGGCGCCCCCAAGCGACCTGGGGCGTTGAGGCGCGGCGCAATCCGAAACGCGACGTCTTCGGCCGTGAGCGATTGATGACCGCCGAGCTTCGCCAGTTCGAGCAGAGCGCGCACGCCGGGGCGCGTCCCGCGGCCGAGGGCGGCGAGGCCCGCGCGCACCAGCGCCCGATTGTCGCCGTCGAGCGGCGCGACGTCGGCGATCGTGCCGATCGCGACCAGGTCGAGCCAGCGACGCAGATCGAGCTCTTTGCCGAGCGCGGCGCGCAAGGCGGCACCGATCGACAGCGCGAGGCCGCAAGACGCGAGCCCCTTGTACGGAAAGCCGCACTCGGGTCGATGCGGATTGAGGAAGGCGAGCACCGGCAATGGATCGTCGGGAACCAGGTGATGGTCGATCACGATCGCTTCGAGCCCGCTTTCCCGCACGCGTGCGAGGGAGGCGTGGTCCGATGAGCCGCAATCGCAGGTGACCAATAGGCGAGCTCCGCTCCCGAGCACGCGCTCCACCGCGGCCGCCGATAGGCCATAACCGCCCTCGAAGCGGCTGGCGATGAACGTGACCGCAACGCCCCCGAGCGCTTCGATGATCTCGGTCACGATTGCGGCAGAGGTCATCCCGTCGCAGTCGTAGTCACCGAATACAGCGACTTTTTCGCCGCTGCGGATAGCGCTCGCGAGGCGCTCCGCCGCGCGCGCACGATCCGCCATTTGGTCGGGCTGCGTCAGCTCCGAGAGCCGTGGATTGAGAAAGCGCCGTGTCGCTTCAGGGTCGGTATGGCCTTGGCAAACGAGCCAGGAGGCCAGCGTCATACTCACGTCCAACGCGTCGGCCAACGCGCGAGCCTCAGGGACCGTACTCGGCCGTTCGAGCGGGGTCTTTGCAAGCGCACTCGACAACACCAAGGTCAGGCCTTCGACCATGTCACCCCACCCCTGTCAATTTCCCCGTTCCGGCGCCTGTTCCCGGCTCGATTTGCGCTCAGTTGAGCGACGCGCTCTCGACCTCCGGCGGGTCGAGCGGCCGCGCCACGAACAGCCACTGCGGGCGGCCATTGGGCCCGATGAAGCGAACGTGCTCGTCCGGCACCGCGCGCAGCGTACAAACGGGCCCGTCGTCACCCGGCTCGATGCTGACCAGGGCCATGGCCTCGAGCACCTGCAATGCGCCGAGTACGGTGTCCGCATTTTCATGCGCGCGGCTGGCAAGCTCCGCAAATTCCAGCTCTCGCTCTCCGTCGAACGCATCGAGTAGGCGCTCGGCGGCCAAGCAGCGTTCGCGCTGCGCAGGCTCGATACGCGACCACAACTCCGACGGAATCGTCAGAGGCAGATGCGCGGGGAGATCACTGGTTTCGAGCATACTTGGAACGTAAGCAGTTCCGCCTGTATGTCAAGAAGACGGAAGCGCGTGAAAAAGGGGCCGCTTCGCCCGTGCGCCAACGAACAGCGAGCGCTCAGACAGCGGCGGCCGGCTTGTTCGACGGGCCTTTAGGCCCTTTTTTTTTGGCGCCCTGACCCATCTTGGAAAACAGGGTGTGGTCGAGCCACTCGGTGAGCGGCAGCGCCACGTAGATCGACGAGTAGGTGCCGAGCACCACGCCGATCACGAGCGCGAGCGAAAAATCCTTCAGCTCGCCCGTGCCCCAGATGAAGAACGCGAGCAAGCTGATGACCACCGTACTGCTCGTGAGGATCGTGCGGCCGAGCATCTCGGACGTGCTGATGTTGATCAGCTGAAAGAAGCTGGTGCCCCTGAGCTTGGTGAAATTTTCGCGCACGCGATCGTAGACAATCACCGTATCGTTCACGGAGTAGCCGACGATTGTCAGCACCGCGGCGATCGTGGTCAAGTTGATCTCTTTACCGAGCACGATCAAAATGCCGATCGTGCCGAGCGCATCGTGCGTCATGGCCACCACGCTGCCCGGCGCAAAGCGCAGATCGAAGCGGAACGCGATGTAGGCCATGATCAGCACGATCGAGATGGCAACGCTCTTCACCGCGCTGTCGCGCAGTTGAGCCCCGGCGCGCGGTCCGATCCACTCCGTACGCAGCGCGGTGTCCGGCACCGTATCCACGCCTAGCGCCGTCCTGAGACCCGTCATCAGCTGATCGCCCTTGCTCATCAGCTGAATCTCGACCTTGTTGTCGCGCGCGTTCTGAATGACCGGGTTGTGCTCGCCGGGTCGCAACACGACTCCCTTGACCGGCGAAACCCGCTCTTTGACCCACTCGAGGTCGGGCGCGTTCTTGAAACGCACGCTGATCTTGTCGCCGCCCGGGCTGAACTTCACCTCGGTGGCCTGCTTTTCCGACGGGCAGGCGTCAGACTCCGGACTGCCGGCGAGGCACAAAGCACGCTCGATTTCGGTCTGCTTTTCGAGCGAAATAGTGGACACGTCCTCGACGCGGATCAGATAGCGATTCGGGTTCTTCGGATCGTCGACCTTGATCACGCCCGGCGAGACGAAGCCCGCGCGCGAGACGGCCGTGCGAATCTCGCCCGGATCGATCGGACGCTTGAAGGCGACCTCGACCTCGGTGCCGCCGAGAAAGTCCGTGCCGAGCCGAGCCTTGCCCATCATCAGCAAGACCGTGGCGCCGATCGTCAAAAATAGGCTAAGGCCGATCCAGTACCAGCGCACCGCCATGAAATCGTAAACCTTACCGGTCTTGAACAATCGCATGGCTCAACCCATCTCGAGCTGGGCGCCCTTGCCCAGGTTTTTGACCCACAGGTCGACGAACAAGCGGCTCACGATCACGCCCGTGAAGATGTTGCACGCTACGCCGAAGATCAGCGTGACGGCGAAGCCCTTCAGCGGGCCCGTCCCGTATTGCCAGAGCACGAGGCCTGCCACGATCGTAGTCACGTGGCCGTCGATGATCGCGTTCAGCGCGCGGCGATAGCCGAGGTCGACGGCCGCGCGTGGGCTCTTGCCCAGGCCGAGCTCCTCGCGAATACGCTCGTTGATGATGATGTTGTTGTCGACCGCCATACCGACCGTGAGCGCGAGGCCGGCGATGCCCGGCAGCGTCATCGAGGCGCCGAACGAAGCCAGAATCGCCAGCTGCAAGAACAGGTTCATCACCACCGCGATGTCCGCGATGAAACCAGCTCGCTCGTAGTAAACGATCATGAAAAGCAGCACGAGGCCGATGCCGCCGAGCGCGCCCTGAATACCGAGCGTGATGGCGTCGCGGCCAAGCGACGGCCCGATGCGCTGCTCGTTCGAAGGCGAGATCGGCGCCGGCAGCGCGCCGGAGCGCAGCACGAGCTCGAGCCGGCGCGCGTCGCGCAATTGCGCCTCGGGATCGCTCGAGCCCATCGAGATCTGCGCATGGCCGCCCCCGATCTTGGTCTGGATCACGGGCGCGCTGTCGGAGCGACCGTCCAAGATGATCGCGAAGCGACGCTTGACGTTCGCACCGGTGATGCGCTCGAAAATCTGCCCGCCCGTCTCGGTGAACGTGAGCTGCACGTGCCAGCTGCCGAGCGAGCTCTGACTCTGATCGGGCTGCGCCGCGGCTTCGCGGATCAGATCGCCCGTGATCTCGGCACGGCTCTTCAAGAACAGCGTGCGAACTCCGGATTCCTCTTCCTTGAGTGAACCGTCGTCGAGCGACTTGTACTGAACCATGTAGCCGATCTCGCGATCCGGCGGGACGTCGAGCGTGCCCACCCACTCTTTGAAGCGCTGGATCGTCTGCGCGATCGTCTCGTTGGGTTGCTTCTTGAGCACCGCGTAGGTGTTGGTCTTGGTACGCGTCGCGCCTTCGGCGTCCTTGCCGACCGGCGCGTTCTCTTGTTGAAACGAGAGCCCCTCGGGCAAGCTCGATGCGAGCGCCTGGTTGTTGCTGATCGGACCGAAGAAATCGGTGTCGTCGTCGAGCAGCTTGAATTCGAGGCGCGCCG
The DNA here is from genome assembly GCA_036496745.1 of Polyangiaceae bacterium. Classification (GTDB taxonomy): domain Bacteria; phylum Myxococcota_A; class Polyangia; order Polyangiales; family Polyangiaceae; genus PMG-095. The sequence continues at coordinate 987 of DASXKQ010000329.1, read as the reverse complement.
TCTGACTGATGATCTCGCGGATCGTCGAGAAGCTCTTCTCGTCCTCACCCGGCACTTCGACGATGATGTCTTCATCGCGTGTGGAGACCGCGGCTTCGCGCAGGCCGAGCTCATCCACGCGGCGTAGGATGATCTCGCGCGCCTGGCCGACGGCACGTTCACGAATTTGCGTATCGACCGAAGTGCGGATCTTGAACTCGAGCGTGCGCTGGTCCTGGCTGCGCGTGAAGCTGAGCTCGCCACGGAACTTGTCCAGGAAGCGGTCGTCCAGCTTGGTCGGATCGGTGCCTTCCTTGACGTGCACGCGGATCACGTCGGCGGGCCGACGCGGCGCCTCGAGCTCGACCTTGTCGCGCAGCTTCTTGTAGGCCTCCTCGCCGGGCGCTTCTTCACCCTGGTGCAGGCCGAAGATCCTGGCGAGCTCCGCGCGCATGTCCTCGTAGTAGTGATCGCGCTTGTCCTTGATCGCCTCGTCCACATCGACCGTGTAGACGAGCCGCAGGCCGCCTCGCAGATCCAGGCCGGCCACCAGCCGGAACTCGATGTGATCGCGAACGTACGCAGGACATTTGATCTTGTCGCTCCAGCTCGGCAAGGTCGGCCAAAGCACCAAAAACCCGAGGACGCACGCGCTCACCATCAGCGAGCAGCGCATGCGCCAGCCGAGATCCATCACGTCGACGCCGGCAAATGCGACCCACAGGCTGAGCATCGCCAAGAGCGTCATGGGCCAGAAGGAATCGGTGTGGGCGGCAACTGCGGCGCCTCCAGCAATCAAGCCAGCCGACCAGAACACCCAGCGCGACGAACGCGACGCCAAACCGATCAGGACGAACAGGCCGCCGAGGCCACCGAATACGGACGTGAGAACGGTATCGATCACGGCGAGGTCACTCCCACGACTTACTTCTTCTCGAGCGCAGCGGCCGTTTCCGCGTCGTCTTTGCCGAGCAGGCCGGTCTTCAGCACTTCGATTTTGACGCCCGG
>DASXKQ010000328.1:0-3708 GCA_036496745.1 Polyangiaceae bacterium | reverse complement strand
CCAGCAGCTGCGAGCTGTGGGTCGTCCAGAGCGAGGCGGCCCAATCGACGATGCGAGCGTCCGGGTGGCAGCTGCGTGATTCTGCCATCAAGAGCTCGACGCGCTCGGCCTTGGACAGCTTCATGGGCCGCGCCGGAGGGGGAGCGTAGTCGGCCCGCGCTGCCGGCATGCGCAGCGCGCGGTCGCCGAGCGCGCTCCGGCCCTTACCGAGTCGGGCCCACTCGCGCGCGCGCGCGATGGCGCGTCGCAAGCCGTCGTCCGAGAGATCGCTGGTCGCGGCGTAGCCCAAGCCGTCGCCGTCGATCACCGTCACCATCGCGCCGCGATCCTCGACGCACGGGCTCGGCTCGGGGACGTCCTTGCGCACCGAGACTTGCTCGGACGTCTCCTCGACTACGCGCAACCCGACGTAGTCGGCGGCCGGAGCCAGAGCTCGAAAGCGAGCGGGCAAGGAGTCGAGCATGCAGCTAGTCGAATGCCACGAGAGTCGTCGCGGAGCAATCTCCAGGGCTGTCGTTTGGCGGTTAGCGAGAGAGCGGAGGACATATCAGCGGAATCGCTTCGCGGCGGTTGCGGCGGTAAATGCGGAAGTCCGCTCGATCGACCGTGATGACGCTGTGGTGAGCGTTGAGCTCACTCATGCGAATCAAGCACAAATCCGCCAAGTCCGGCTGGCGATCCGCGTACCGTTTGGCAAGGTAGCTCAGCTCGGCCAAGTGCTCGCTGCAATCGAAGGCGAGCGTGACGAGCCCGGTACTCAGCATTTCCAGGACGGTGCCGACGCTCTGTAAGTGAAAAGCCGTCTCGGCGAGGACGGCTTCACAGGTCAGCAATGGCTCGTCGATCTGCTCTGCCAACTCGACGGCCCATCGGTGGTGCCGATCATTGCGGTTGGCGAACGCCACCAACAGCCCCGTGTCCGCGATGCCCTTCACTTCCGCGAAAACCCCTTGCGTTGCGAAAGGTCAGCAGCGCCGCGCGCGATGCCCGCGAGCTTCATGAACGGGCGGTTAGGTGTGGCGTTGCGAACGCGCTCGAGCTGTTCGCGCACGATGCGTCCTTGCGGGATCCCCGTGCGCTTTGCCGTTTGCTCCAGCCAGCTGGCGAGCTCCTTGGTTAAGCGGATCGTTATCGTCTGACCCATTTGGCAATTCTGTCTTACGCTGGCAGCGCAGTCAAGATGGCGGAGCGTCGTGGCTTCGCGTGCGTCAGAGATCGAGTCCGAGCACGCTACGGAACCAAACTGGGCCGTAGGCGTCGCCGGGTTGCGGGATCTTGGTGCTGTTCAAGTTCACGTACAGACCGCCGGACCACCACAAGCGGCCGAGCTCGAAGTGAATCGCGGGGCCCAGAAAATGGTGCACGCGCGCGTTGGCGCGCTCCTGCGGCGTGCCCTCGGTTTCGAGCTGTCCACGCGCCCAGTATTCGATGCCGGGATGGAAAGCGGGCGTTAGTTCATAGGTGAAGCCCGTGGTGGGATTGATCACGAACTCCAGTTCGCGACCATGGTTACTCGAGTCGAGCGGGCGCTCGATCTCTTCTTCGACCCACAGGTTCGCCATCCAGGCGGCGCGGCCGAAGCGCTTTTGCAGATTCAGTTTCTCCTCGAACGAGAGCTCGTCGTGCATGGTCTCGAGCTCGAAGTAGAGACCGATGTCGACCGGCAGCTCGCCGGGTTCGGCCAGCCGCGTGCGCACGCGCCACTTGAGCCCGTCGAAGCTCATGCCGTTTTGGCCGCCGTCCGCGGGGTTGGCCTCGAACACCTGGTAGAACCCGAGCTCGACGTGATCGGTCAAGCCGTACTCGAACTCGTTCTGCAAAATGTAGCCGGGCTCCCACAATTTACCCGCTGTCGGATCCGCGGGATCGCGGTAGACACGCAGCGGGTTCACGTCGGTGTAGAGCTCGAGCTCGAGGTTGCCTTTGGGCAAGGTCTCGTTCGGGTAGGTGAAGGGCAGCGGTCGCGGATTGGCGTTGGCCAGCCCCGACATGAGCAAGAGCGGGAGCGGTGTGAGCAGGCGCAAAGCGATCGGCAATCTCATGGCGTGCTTCTATATTGAAATTGAAAGTGATTATCAATATCAAAATGGGCCGGGCCGGAGAATCGGGCAAATCATCAATGAAAATAAAGAGGTACCGTTTTTCGCCGAGCTCGTCATAATGGCGCAGATGCGAGTTCGCGGTGTCCTGCTGGTAGCTGGGGGCACGGCCTTCGCGTCGCTCGCTCGCGCCGCCGAGCCAAGCAAGACCTTTACGCTCGACTGGAGCGCGCCCGCGGGCTGTCCTGACAAAGCCGACGTGCTCGCGCGCGCCGAGCAGCTCGTCGGCCACTCGTTGAACCAACCTGCCGGTGCGCAGCCGCTCGAGCTGTCCGGGCTGATCGAGCCGCTGTCGTCGAGCGGGTGGCAGCTTCGGTTTTCGTCGCGAGCGGGCGCGGCCGACCGCGCGGTGAGCGCGCAATCCTGCGAAGAGCTGGGCGAAGCCGCGGCGCTCTGGATCGCACTATCGATCGATCCGAGCTACGCGTCGCGCCGCGGCGAGAGCACGCCCGCTAACCAAACCCCCAACGGAGCCGCCGGCAGCAGCGCCGCTTTCGCCGACACACCGAAGCCTGCGCCTACGGCACCGCCGGATCGGCCGCGACCCGAGCCGTCCATTGCTGAGCCGGGGGAGCTCGCGCTCGCGGCGAAGCCCACGCAACCAGCGCGCACGCCCACGCGCTTGCGCTGGGCGGTCGCGCTGCACAGTGAACTTTGGCTTGCTCGCCTACCGGGCGTCGCGCCGGGGGTCGGCGCGTTCGCGACGCTTGCGCTCAATCGGTTGGAGCTGGGTTTGGGCGGGAGCTATTTCCCGTCGGAGCGCGCGGAGAAGGACAATCTGGGCGGCGACATCTCGCTCGTGAGCGGCCGGGTGACCTTGGGTTACGAGCTCCTCGGCGGAGCGTTGACGCCGCTGCTCGGCGTCGAGTTCGACTGGCTGCGGGGCAGCGGGACGGGTGCCCCGCCCAAGCAAGCGAACAGCGTGAACGTGCTCGCGGCGGACTTGGGGCTGCGCGTGCGTTACACGGTACGCCGCCCGGTGCGCGTGTTTGCGCAAGGCTATGCTTCCGTGCCCTTCGAGCGCCCGCGCTTTTTACGCGACGATCTGAGCGTATTTACGCTGCAACCCGTGGGCGGCTCGTTTGGCTTGGGAGCCGAAATCGAGCTCGACTGATGCTGCGCGCGCTTTTCTTCACGAGCCGCGGGGGGTCGGACCACTCATCCCCCGTGACGGCACGCGCCGAGGTCGTTCCTGTGTCCCACTTGGAGCCGGCGTTGGACGTGCCGTCATTCGAGGTCGTTTATGAGCAATTCTTCGAGCTCGTGTGGCGCAGCCTCCGACGTTTGGGCGTGCGCGACGACGCGCGCGACGACGCGTTGCAGGACGTGTTCGTCGTCGTCCATCGTCGGCTCGAGGATTTCGAGCAGCGCTCGTCGCTCAAGACGTGGATCTTCGGCATCACGCTGCGCGTCGCGAGCGACTACCTCCGGCGCGGGCGCCGCGCGGCGCTCACGCACGCGCTCGACGTCGACCTGCGCGATGCGCGCCCAGACCCGCACGAGCAAAATGTACAGCGCGAGGCGGCCGAGCTCCTGTACCGAGCGCTCGACGAGCTCGACGCCGAAAAGCGCGCCGCGTTCGTGCTCGCCGAGCTCGAGGAGATGAGCA
>DASXKQ010000327.1:0-22835 GCA_036496745.1 Polyangiaceae bacterium | reverse complement strand
GTGATTGTCTCGGGTGAAACGTCGACGGCGCGCATCCGTAGCTTGTGGCTGGCGAGCGTGGGCGACACGTTGATCCCGCTGCGCGACCTCGATCGCTCATTTCCGGTGGAGGAGCAGCACGCTCAGCTCGCCTACGCGGAGGCCGTGGACGTGCTGCGTTTCTTGGTTCGTCGCGAGGACGCTCATCGCTTTCGCAGTCTGATCGAGCAACTGCGAAACGGGTCCACGCTCGACCGCTCCGTGCTCGACGGCTACGGGGTCGATCTCAATACGCTCGAGCAAGAGTGGCGAGAAGACGCGGGGCGCCGCTACACGGTTTATCCGATCTTGTTTGGCGGTACGTTCATCTGGGTCTTGGCGATCGGGTTATTCGTGTTTGCCTGGCGGCGTCGCAAGCGGCGGGATCGCGTAACGCTCGAGCGCTGGGCCCGCGAAGAAGCCCGTGAAGACGCGCTCCGCAAGCGGCTCGCCGCGCAGGCGGAATCGTCGCGCGTGCACATCGTCCTCACGCGCTCTGCAGACAAACCGCCCGCGCTACCGGTGCCGCCGCCGAGTGAGGTTGACGTACCGCGCGTGGAGCACGACGGGCAGTGGCATACGCTGCATTGACGTACGGGTTTGGCCGCGCGCCTGCGCGTTACCGCCGTTGACTCTCGCTGTGCTGCTCGATTCGCCGTGATTCGTCGATCAACCGCTCGAAGATGCGCCGGACGGTGTCGCCATCCAGCGGAGGTGGCGCGCCTGCGCACAGCCGGTCGAGCATGGCGCGCTCTCGCTCGGGGTCGTAGATGGGGATCGCGTGCTGACGCTTGTACTCGCCTACGCTGAGCACGACGCGCACGCGCTCGGCGACCAGTTCGAGAATGCGCCGATCCAAATCGTCGATTGCCCGACGCAACGCCGCGAGCTCCTGAACGGGTTCCGTCATGGCCCGGCCATGCTAGCGGAGGTCGCAGCGCGCTGCGAGCTAGCGGGGGATGGTGGCGCAGCCGGCTAGTACCTGCACCTCGAGCACGTTCCCCGAGAGGAGCTCGCTGCACCAGCTGCCGCGGATTTGAAGGGACTGGGGACCCGTCCACGCCCAGCCGTCGTCGCCACCGTCCGGCACGGGCGGCACTAGCTTGCCATCGAACGCGATATTCACGAACAACTGGCTCGCCGGGGGTTCAGCGAGCGGAATATCGCAACTGATCGCAACTTGTGAGCCGATTGCCGCGAGCGCGTCGTTGAGTTCGCTGGTTTCGCTGACCGCATAATACTCGGTGCCTGTTGGACGCGCCGTCCCACCGGCCATCGCAAGCGCACTCAAGACGTCCGCGTAGGGCTCCGCGCCCGGCATGCCGACCACATAAGTGTCGATACCGAGCGCGGCCAGGTTCTTGACGGCCGCCGTCGTGGAGGCACTGTCGACGCACTGCCCAACGGGGTTACCCGGTCCAACCGCCAAGGGATCGCAGCAATTGACGTCACTGGTGCAGCCTGGTGCGCCCTCGATGTTCGGCATGCAGCCGCTCGCGTCGCAGGTCAAAGCATCGTTGCAATTGGGTCCGCCGTCAGTCATCAGAATGACGAAGGTCTTGCCGGAGAGCGCCTGAAGCTCGGGAGTGAGCGCGAGCAACGTGGAGGCGGTGGGGGTGCTCTCGCCCGAGGGCTGGCCGTTATTTAGGCGGTTCAGCAGGTCGTCCAGGATCGGTCCATTGTCGCCATTGGGTGGGGGCTTTTCGCCGCGGGCAACCGGAAAGATATTTTTGCCAGGAATACAGAAGTCCATGCTGCCGAGCGCCGGCATCGGAAAATACGCAGCGCCGTAGCGGACGCGCGCGCCGAGCGGGCGCAGCATGTTGCCGATCGCGATGCGAGCGGTCTCGTACTTGGTGCCACCAATGCCGGGCCATGGATCACTCATGCTGCCCGAACGGTCGACGACGAAGTAGAGGTTCGGCGGGGTCGTCGTGGCGAAGATCGTTTCATCGCCACACAAGCCGTCGGCTTCCGGCGCCGCGTCAGGGATGAACAAGCCACCGTCGCGGTGCTTGCCGCCGCTGCCTAGCGAATTCTCCCCAATGAAGGGGGGATGTGTGTCGTCGCTCTGGCAGCGAAGCGTCGCGAACAGCACCAGGCTGAGCATTGCCGTCGACGCGCCACGCCGCATTTCCAATAACCATAGCATTGACCGGAAGCCTGGGCTTTTGGTCCGCGTTATGGTGGTGCCGTGAAACGCCCGTTGAGTGAGACGATAGCTCTCGGGTTGGCTCTTTTCGCCAGCCTCTGCTTCGTCCTCGGGCTGTCGGATTCGCGAGCGGCAGTGCCGATTCACACCCGCACGCCGGCCGTGAAAATGCTCACGAATGCGGACCGACCCGGCAAGCTTCGCGCGACCGTGCGCGGCAGTGCGGGCGTGCTCGAGCGCTCCACCGTTCAAGTCTACTGGGAGCGCGACCGCGTTGAACACTGGGTCGGGCTTGGCGTCACGGACGACACGGGCTCGACGACGATAGAGCACCTGCCGCACGGGGCCTTGTGGATTCTCGCAGAGGCGCCCGGCTACGGGCGCGCGTCGACGCGGATTGTCCTCGAAGACTCAAGCGGCGAAGTCTCGCTCAGCCTCCCGCTCGCGCACGCTCTGCATGTGCGTGTGCGCGACGAACTCGGGGCAGCGATCGAAGCCGCCACCGCGTTGGTGACAGGCAGTGATCCTCTGCCGTTCGGCGCGCTCACCGATCACGCTGGAGTCGCCCACTTTGCACGCTTGGGTGAAGCTCCTTGGTCACTGAAGGTCTCGGCGCCGGGCTTCGAGTCCGTGGCGCGCTCGTCGCTGCGTGCGGACACGGAGGTAACGCTGCGGCGGCTCGGCGCGATTGACGTGCTCGTGCTCGATCCATCGGGCAAACCGGCCGCCCAAGCTGAGGTTGCGATCGGCGGCGCTTCGCTTTGGCCCGCGCGCACGACGCGTGCCGACGCGGGAGGACTCGCGCGGATCGCTGGACTCTTGCCGGGAAGCTACGATCTGCGCGCCGCGCTGGGTGGCGCGGTTTCGAAAACGACGATGGGCTTCGAGCTGGGGCGGGGTGCCCACGAGCACGTCACGCTGACGCTCGAGCCGGGACGCAGCGTGACGGCTCTGGTTACCGATGGCGCAGGCCCGAGTCCGATTGTCGTACCCAACGCGGACGTCGTGTTGGCGGAGGGCGGAGTGGGCACGTTTCCAATCCGCGGCAGAACCGGCACGGACGGCAAGGTCACGCTCGGCCCTATTGCCGGAGGTCCAGCGACGCTCGGGGCGCGTGCGCCTGATTTCGTGGGCAGCTCACTAGTGGCGGTCCCCGAAATCTTGGAGGGCCCCGTGCGAATCGCGCTGATTCGCGGGGGAACCTTGCGCGGCGACGTCGTGGATGCGCGCGGCTTTCCAGTGGACGGCGCATCGATCGAGGTGGTCGGATCGGACGACGACGGCTTACCGATCGCCGAGACTCCCGCACTGGTTGCATTTCGTCAGAGCCACTTTGCTTGGGCACTCGCCGGCCCCGTGCCCCTGATTAGCGCGGGCGAGCTGGGCGTGATGCCCGGTCCGGTCCCGCCCATTCCGCGGCCCGGCGAGTTGACGGCAAGCTCGGCTGCTCCGGACTTCGCCGAACCGGCGAACGTGACGCCTTGGGTCAGCGCGGCGAATGGTGAATTTGTCGCGAAGCCCGTGAGTCCCGGGCGTGTGCGGGCGATCGTGCGCCACCCCGACTACGTGGAGGGAGCCAGTGACGTCGTGCCGCTCGCGCCAGGTGCCGAAGCGCATGTCAAGATAGTGCTTCTTCAAGGCGGCTCGCTGGAAGGACGCGTCAAGGACGAGCGCGACGATCCGGTAGCGGGAGCGGAAATCGAGCTCAGTTCGTCGCGCGCCACTCGTACGCAAGTGACGACCACGGCAAGCGACGGCACGTTTGCCTTTGCAGCAGTGCCTCCGGACATCACCCTGTCCGTCGCGCGCCCGGAGGACGTCGCTCACGTCGTGTTGACGAAAACGCTGCACGTGGCTGAAGGCGCGCGCGAAAAAATTGAGCTCGTGCTGCCGGCCACGCGCGAGGGGTCGCGGATTGTCGTACGCGACGAGAGCGACCAGCCGATCGAGATGGCGGAAGTGACTGTGCTCTCGCTCGAGCCGGATCGCCCACTGCGCGCGACGCGCTTCACGAATTCGGATGGCGCCGCGCAAATCCCGGATGCTGCCGGCGCTAGCGTGCGCGTCTTGGTCGCAGCTCCAGGCTTTGCACGGCACGTCGAATCGCAGGCCAGCCTGCCGAGCGAGCTGAAGGTCACGTTGGCTCGCGGCGTGAGCGTGACCGGGCGCGTGACAGCCGTACGCGGCCGTGTCCCGGTCGAGCACGCCACCGTGACGCTGGAAACGGATGGACAACGCAAGAGCACGAGCACGGACTCCGACGGAGGCTATCGTTTCGCTGACGTGCCACCCGGCGAAGTGCGGCTGACCGTAAGCCACCCAGACTACGCGGACGAGAAAGCCAACGTGACCGTCGACGCGACCGGGCGCGCGGACCGGCCGTTCGAAGCGCCCACGTTGGACCTATCCGATGCCGGAGAAATCGAAGGCGACGTCACCGACGATCGCGGCTCCAAGATAGCGGGGGCCCGCGTCGCCATCGATCGCGTGCCGAGCTATTTGCCGGCGGGTGCGCTGCCCACGGGTGTGGTGGTGACTGACTCGGATGGTCATTTCGTCTTACGCAAGGTGCATCCCGGCACCCTCGCCGTTGCCGCTGCGGCGAGCAGCATCGGACACGGCGCCGTGCGCGATGTGATCGTCAATGCGGGGCGCACGACACGTGACATCACCATCCAACTTCGGCGCGAGCGAAGCGAGGATGAGCCGCTGGCGGCAGCGGGTCTGGCGGTCACCCTCGGCGAGCGAGGCTCGGGAGCCGATCTCGAGGTCGTGATCGTCGCGGTGGCGGCCACGAGCGAGGCAGAACGAGCCGGACTTCAGTCTGGAGACGTGCTTTTGGCGGTCGACGGTGTGCGACCCGCGTCGATGGGCGCTGCGCGCGAAGCATTCGCCGGTCCGGCCGGCAGCGACGTGGTGGTCGAGCTCGGCCGCGCAGGCGAGTCGCTCAAGTTGCGTGTCACGCGAGAGGCACTTCGCCGCTGAACGGCTCCGGTCACTTCAGCTTGGCAGTGAAATCGATCTCGAGAGGGGCGTCTTTGGCGACCTTGCCCTTCAGATTGTCGCCGAGGGCCTCACTCAAGGACTTGACGAATTTGCCCGCCGTGTCGCGTGGATTCACTTCGTACTCTTCTAGACCGATCCTGAGCGGCGAGGTGGTCTTCACGTGCACCGACTGCGCCTTGTCGCCCGCGTAGTTGACGGTGATCTCCACCGTCGCACTCTTGCGGTTCTTGCGGCCGTGCAGGCGAAAATCGCCGCTGAGGGTTGCGGTCAGCTTGCGCTCGTTGCCCGTTGCTGCGGCCACGTTCGTGATTGAGGCGTTGTCGACCTTGTCGATTTTGAACTCGACCCAGCGGTTCGCGTCGGCTTGCGCCTGGGACACCTCACCGTCGTGCGGCACGAGTTGTAGCCACTCGTGCGCGTGCTCGTTCTGGAGGTCGCTCTTCTTGCGTTCGCTGTAAGCGTCCTTCGCGTCGCCGCGCTTCTGTTGGTAGAGCACGAGCTTCTGCAAGTCGACCTTCACGAGCGCGGTGGATTTGCTGATGTCTTCCAGGTTGAGGAAGAGATCCCCTTGCAAGCCGCCCGACGCGTCGCCGTCGATTTTCTCGAGCGGCGAGTCCATCAGGAAGCTTACCTTGCTCGTGCTCGAGTCGACTGCAAATACCGTTGCCTTCTCAGGCGCGACGACTGCCTGAAGGGCGGATGCGGTCGGCGCAAGGTCCGCCTTGGGCTTGTCCTTGCAACCGGTGCAAGCGAGCCAGGCCGCACCAATCATGACGAATTGCTTGTACTGTGCTCGGATCATGCGCTCTCCCTCCCGCGAAAGTGCGGAGTCTCGGCGTAGTACGCAAGTTCGAGCGCGCGGTTTCAGCGCGGCCCGTCACTTCTCGTCGAATGTGTCCGTTGGCTCGGAGGTGTCGCCCGGCGAGAGCAAGAACAAGAACGGGATGACACTCATCGCGCCCAGCAACGTGCCGACGATCTTTGCCAAAGTGAAAAGGCCTGCTTCGACCATGAGGGGGCGGACCATAGCCGGACCGGCCAACGCTCGCAAAGGCTCTGGTGGGAGCCAACCCCAAAAGCGCGGTTCGGCCGGGATTTCTCGCGGTCATGGGTGCGGCGCGGCTCTTGCAATTGGGTTGCCTCGATGGAGCCGAGCCAGCCTCCCCCGTACTCCCGAGCCGCGATGCGCGCACCGCGCTTCCTGCTCGTGGACGACGATCCCGCGGTGATTCGCGGCTTGTTTCGACTGCTCAAGACGCTCCGTCCGAACGCCCAAATCAACAGGGCCGAGAGCGCCGAGCGCGCGATTCGCCTGCTGGACGAGCTGAAATACGATGTCGTGATCACCGACTTGCAGATGCCCGGCGCGAGCGGTGTGCTCGTGCTCGAGGAGCTCGAGGCGCGCCATCCTGAGACAGTGCGTATCGTCCACTCGTCTCAACCTGAGTCCGCAGAGTCGCAGCGAGTCCGAAAGCTAGCCGACGCGATCATCCCCAAACCGCTGGGTGCTGCCAGCCTGATCGAGGCGCTCGAGCGCGGGGCGCTTGCGGCTGGGTTGCGCGCGGCGCGCTCGTCTACGCGCTGAGGGTCAATCTCGGTTGTCGGCGAGCCACTTGGCGATCGTCATCAGCTGCATGTTGCTGGTGCCTTCGTAGATCTTGCCGATCTTCGCGTCGCGGTAGAATTTCTCGGCTGGGAACTCGCGGGTGAAGCCGACGCCACCGTAGAACTCGACGCACGCCGACGCCGTGCGCTCGGCCACCTCTGAAGCAAACAGCTTAGCCATCGCGGCCTCTTTCACGAATGGTTTGCCGGAGTCTTTCAGGCGCGCCGCGTTGTAAACCAGTAGGCGCGCGGCCTCGATATCCATCGCCACGCGTGCGTACTGAAACTGCACGCCTTGAAAATCCGCGACGGGCTTACCGAACTGAGTGCGTTCGCGCATGTAGCCTAACGCGTTCGCGAAGGCGCCTTCAGCGAGGCCGAGCATTTGCGCGCCAATGCCGATGCGTCCCTCGTTGAGCGCCTCGATCGCGATCTTGTAGCCGCGACCGACCTCACCGAGAACATTGTCCGCGGGTACTTCGCAATCGTCGAGCACCAGCTCGCACGTGCTCGACGCGCGGATCCCGAGTTTGTCTTCCTTTTTGCCCAAGGAAAAACCGGGAAACCCTTGCTCGATGAGGAACGCGGTGATGCCCTTGTAGCCTTTGCTTGGATCGACGTTCGCAAACACGATGAAGAAGGAGCTCTCCAGCGCGTTCGTGATCCAGAGTTTGCGCCCGTTCAGGATCCAGCGATCGCCGCGCAGCTCGGCGCGCGTCTTGAGCGCGAAAGCGTCCGAGCCAGAACCGGCCTCGCTCAGCGCATACGAGCCGACCCAATCGCTGGCGAGCCTCGGGCAGTAGCGCTCGCGCTGGGCGTGGGTGCCCCAGCGGAGTAGCCCGTTTTCTACGAGCGTGTTCTGGACATCGACCAGGACCGCGACGCTCGGATCGACGCGCGCCAGCGCCTGCACGGCGAGGATGGCATTGAAGAAGCTGCTGCCCGCGCCGCCGAGCTCGCTCGGGATCTCGACGCCCATCACGCCGAGCGAAAACAGCTCGCGTACGAGGCCTGCGTCGAGCTTTGCGTGCTCGTCCATCACGCGCACCTTCGGTGCGACGCGCTCTTTCGCGAAATCGAGCACGGTCTGGAAAAACAGATGCTCCTCTTCCAGAAGCTCGGTGAGTGCCGCCATGCGTTTGCTTCTACCATCGATTCGGCGGGCATTTGCCCGGTTGCTCGCGGCCAAGGGCTGGTACACTGAGCGCGGTATGGCAGGAAATAGCTTTGGACAGGCGTTTCGCGTTACCACCGCGGGCGAGTCGCACGGGCCCGGCAACGTGGTGATCATCGACGGCTGTCCGCCAGGCATCGTCCTTTCCGTCGACGATCTGCGCGTCGACTTGGCGCGCCGTCGGCCGGGTCAGAGCCACCTGGTCACACAGCGACAGGAAGCGGATGAGCCCGAGATCTTGGCTGGCGTCTTCGAAGGTCGCACCACCGGCACGAGCATCGCCATACTGATTCGCAACGAGGACCAACGCAGCCGCGACTATGCCGACATCCAGGACAAATATCGGCCTGGCCACGCCGATTTTACGTACGATCAAAAATACGGTCTTCGTGACTATCGCGGGGGAGGGCGTTCGAGCGCGCGCGAGACGGTGGCACGCGTCGCCGCCGGCGTCGTCGCGAAGAAGATCATCGCCGAAGCGTTCGGGGGCAAGGTCGTCGGCTACGTCAAGCAAGTAGGTTCAATCGTCGCGCGGATCGACAAGCCGGAAGACGTGACGATCGTCAGCGTCGAGACATTGCCGGACGGCAGCCCGAATCTCGTGCGTTGTCCGGACTACGAACGCGCGGCGGAGATGATTCAGCTGATCGAAGCCGTGCGCAAGGATCAGGATTCGATCGGCGGGGTGTCGGAAATCGTGGCCACATCCGTACCGGCGGGCCTGGGCGAGCCGGTGTTCGACAAGCTCAAAGCCGACTTCGCGAAAGCCCTGTTCAGCCTGCCGGCCGTGCTCGGCGTCGAATACGGCGCGGGCTTCGCGTGCGCGACGATGCGCGGCAGCGAACACAACGACGAGTTCGTGCCCCTCGCGGGCGGCGGCATCGGCACTCGCTCGAATCGCCACGGCGGCATGCTGGGCGGCATCTCTACGGGCATGCCGCTCGTCGTGCGAGCCGCGATCAAGCCGACGAGCAGCTTGCCGCGCGAGCAAGGGACCGTCACGCGCGCGGGCGAAGCCACCACGATTCGCACGAAGGGTCGACATGACCCGTGCCTCTTGCCGCGCTTCGTGCCGATCGGTGAGGCGATGGTCGCGATCGTTCTGGCCGATCATTTTCTGCGCTGGCGCGGGCAGCGCGGAGCGTCTGAGGCGGGTCGTGGTTAGCCGTCGGCCTTCCGATATTCCGCGAGCTCTGCGAGCATGCGGTCGGCTAGGACGAGGCCGTTAACGAGCGCCTCGGATTCGAGCGCACGGCGTGTCAATCTACCGTCCGGGCTGAGCCGATACGGTGAGCCTTTTCGTGTCACGAGCGCGCGGATCTTGTCGGGATCGAGTGGGGTATCGCTGGCCAGGTGCAAGGTGACACCCTTGGCGCTCGCCTCGCAGCCGAGTGCGCGTAGCGGGCGGAGCTCTGTTTTGATGCGCATCAGTTCGATCAAGTGACGTGCAGTTTCCGGCGGCGGCCCAAAGCGGTCTTCCAATTCGCTGGCGATCTGGCTGACCTCTGCGTCGTCTGCGGCGCTGGCCAGCCGCTTGTACAGCGATAGACGTACGCCAACCTCCGCGATGTAGTCCTCCGGCAAGAGCGCCTCGACGTCGAAGCTGAGGTCCGGATCGATCGGATGCTCGACCAGTTCGCCGCGCAGCTCGTGCGTGGCATCCTCGAGCATTTTGCAAAAGAGCTCGAAACCGACGCTTTCGACGAAGCCACTCTGCTCCGCTCCGAGCAAATCTCCGGCTCCGCGCAGCTCCATATCGAGCGCGGCAACGTGAAAGCCAGAGCCGAGCTCGGTGTGCCGCTCGAGTGCTTCGATCCGCGCACGCGCGTCGTCACTGAGCTGGCTGGGTGGTGGAACCAACAGATACGCGTAGGCGCGTTCGTTCGAACGCCCGACTCGTCCGCGCAGCTGGTAGAGCTGCGCAAGGCCGAACAAGTCCGCGCGATCGATGATGATCGTGTTGGCGCGCGGAATGTCGAGCCCACTCTCGATGATCGCCGTGGCCACCAGCACGTCGTACTCGCCCGCCACGAAATCCAGCATGGTTTGCTCGAGAGCAGTTTCACTCATTTGCCCGTGTCCAACGGCGATACGCAGACGCGGCAGCAGAGTCCGCAAGCGTTCGGCGCGTTCGTACAGGCTTTCCACGCGATTGTAGACGTAAAACACTTGTCCGCCGCGCGAGACTTCCCGCTCGATTGCGTCACGGATCAAGTTCGGATCGTCCTGGGAGACGACGGTGCGGATCGCGCGCCGGTCTACGGGAGGCGTGGCGATGATCGACATGTCGCGCAGGCCACCGACGGCCAGCTGCAGGGTGCGTGGGATGGGCGTTGCGCTCAAAGTGAGTACGTCGACCGAAGTGCGCAGCTGCTTGATCCGCTCTTTGTGCGTGACGCCGAAGCGCTGCTCTTCGTCGACCACGAGCAAGCCTAGTTGCTTGAAGTGAACGTCTTTCGACAGTACGCGATGAGTACCGATCACGACGTCGACGCTGCCTTCCTTCAAGCCCTTGAGCGTGTCGAGCTGTTCGGCCTTCGACTGAAAGCGGCTGAGCGCTCGTACGGTCAGCGGATAGCCTGCAAATCGCGCGGAAAACGTGGTGAAGTGTTGCTGAGCAAGCACGGTCGTCGGGCACAAGAGCGCGACCTGATGCCCCGAGATCGCGTTGAGGAATGCGCCGCGCAGGGCCACCTCGGTCTTACCGAACCCAACGTCGCCGCACACCAGTCGATCCATGACTCGCTCACTCTGGATGTCGCGCAGGACGTCCGCGATGGCCGTGGCCTGATCGCGCGTCTCCTCGAACGGGAAGCTCGCTTCGAATGCCGCATAGTCGTCGTCGAGCGTCGGCGAAAAGTCCTTCTTGAGCGCTGCGCGTTCCGCATAGAGGCGCAAGAGCTCGTCCGCCATCTGACGAACTCGCCGTTCGACGCGCGCCTTCGTTCTCGAGAAGGTCAGGCCGCCCAGGCGATCGAGCTTGGGAGTGGCGTCGCCGCCCGAGTACTTCTCGACCTGGTTGAGGCGGTAGATCGGTAAGAAGAGTTTGTCCCGGTCGGCGTATTCGACGACCAGCAAATCGACGTAGAGTGTGCCGATCAACCGGCGTTCCAGACCTAAATAGCGGCCGATGCCGTGGTCGGCGTGCACGACGAAATCCCCGACCGCGAGTGCGCGCAGGTCTTCGAGCGCTGCGCGCGCGGGGCGTGGCTTGGCCTTTTGACGATGCGAGCGCGCGCCGAAGATCTCTTCCTCGGTGATCAGCGCGAAGCCCTCGGCGAGCGAGAGAGCACCTCGCGCGAGCGGTGAAACCACGAGCCTGACGTCGGTCGCGCTGGTCGAGGCATCGGTCGTCGCGACCCGCAGGCCGCGATGCGAAAGGAGCGCGGCCAAGCGCTCGGCTTGTGTCGAGCTACGGGCCGTGATCCGCGTGCGAATGCCTGCGTCCTGGTACGCGCCCAGCAGACCCAGAAGGGGGTCGAGAGCCGCCTGCCTGCCGCGCGCGTTGGGAATGCTCTTCATGGCGCGGGCCAGATCCGTTTGGTCGCTGATGGCGAGGCTCGGAGCCTCTGGGTCGCTCCTTTCGAGAGCCTCGAGCAGGTTGTCACTCGGGGCGCCCGTAACGGCCGAGCGATGGAGGCCGGTTAGCGAGCGACCGCGCAGAGCGTCCTCGAGTTCCGCTTCCTGCAGGTACAACTGCTCGACCGGAAAGTGGGGAAAACGGGCGCGCGTTGCGGCCCCGGCCTGCGCGCGCTCGAGCTCTTCGCGGAGCGCGCGCAGCACGCTCGGCGGATCCTCGACCACGAAGATCGCGTCTTTTGGCAAGTAAGCGAGCACGCTGCCGAGCTCGTGAAACGCGGGCAAGAAGCCGTCGCTGCCGAAGAACGCGTGCCCGGTTGCGAGATCTTCGATCAGGTTTCGGGCTTTGCTGGACGGAAAGTCGACCGCGTCGCACAGCGCGCGCAGTTGCTCACGCGCGCGAAGTTCAGTCTGCTCGTTCAGGATGGCCTCTCGTGCCGGTGCGACGGTGACCGACGGCACCTCCTCGGTCGTGCGTTGATTGTCGGGGTCGAACAGGCGAAGCGTCGCGATCAGGTCGCCGTAGAGCTCGGCGCGAACGGGTGTCGTCAGGTTCGAGGGCCACAGATCGAGGATGCCTCCGCGCAGCGCGTAGCTGCCCGGGTCCTCGACGACCGGCGCGCGCTGATAGCCGGCCGCACTCAATTTGTGAGCGACACGACCAAGATCCAGCTCGGCTTCCTTCTCGAGCAACACGGCGGCCTGGCGCAGCACGTCGGGCCGAGGCACCTTGCGCAGCAGGGCCGCAGGCGTGAGCACCAGATGCCGCCACGGTGCGGCTCTGGCCAAATGGAAAAGGGTCGCGGCGCGCAGCATGGCGGCGCGGCGATCGGCGTGAACTTCGGCGTAGGGTGTCGCGTCAGGGGCGTGCAGCGCGAGGGGTCGGGCTGCGTCGTCGCGCTCAGGTGCCGCGTTTAGCAGCAGACCGCGAGAAAAAGCGAGCAGATCGTCGTGCGCTCGCTGCGACGTTTCCGTGTCCGCGCACAGGTAGACGACCGGGGCAACTTCAGTGGCCAGCGCGTGAGCGAGGAGCGCAGGGCCGCTGCCGGCGCAGCCGACCAGCGACGCGAGACGCGGCGGCGACACGAGCCACAGCGCGGCCTCGCGCGCGGTCATCACACGACGATCGCTGGGTAGCGCCGGCAGCACGTTCGGTAAGGCTGGTGTCTCGTCGGACAATCGCTACTCGGAACTGCCACCTTGGAGAGTGTAGATCAAATAGTTGCGAGCCAAGAGGGCGTAAGGTCCGTCGGCGTGTGCGGCCAGATGACGGCGAAGCGCGCTGGCTGCGCTCGTCAGATCACCCGCGCGATAGAAAAGCACTCCGCGCGCCAGATCGACCGGATAGCTCGGGTCCTTGCGGGCAAGCGCGAGCGCGTAACCGATGCGCAGCGCGTCGGGCGAAGCGGAATCCACCGCAGTGTCGGGGTGGGTCAGTAGGAACCGATAGTAGACGCGCCATTCGTCCAGCGTCGGAGAGAGTGGCACGAGCTCGCGCGCTCCCACTAGCTCCGTCCAGCGCAGGGCGAATAGGACGCGCCGTTCGCTTTCGTCGAGCGCGCACTGTCCGTTCGCATCGAGCCAACCCACACGCCGCGCGTGACTCAGGAAGTCGCCTGCGAGCTCGCTCAAATCCGCACTCTCGCCCGCACCTCGTTCGAAGGCGTGCAGAGCATCCAAGAAATAGCGCGTCTGAATCGCGCGCAATCGAAGCAGCGGCTCCGAGCCCTCCGTTTGCAGCACGTGGTGCGCTCTCGCGCGAACGTCGCTCAAGTAGTGGCTGGTGTCGTCGCCGTGGCCGAGGGCGCGTCCCAGCATTCGGATCCCCTCGCCCACCGCGCGCACGTCGAACGACAAGCCTGCGCTCGCGGCACGAGCGGCAGCCTCCTGATCGTGATGCTCGCGCAGGCGAATCTGGGCACGGTCCACGAAGGGAAGCGGCAATTCGCTCGGTTCGCTCGCGCGTGGAATCGCCAGCGCGCTCCCCACGAGCGCGATTCCCACACTGAGAAGCCCCAGCTCATAGCCCACGAAATGTCGTGCAAAACCGGTCCGCCCGCCGGCTTGGCTGGCGGTTCCGGCGAGCGTCTTGACTTCCCCCGGCTCTGGTCTCAAAGGTGCGCTTTGGGCCTGATCATCCGGTTCATGCATCGGTTCGGCCCGCGAGGTTAGCCGTGGAAGACAAGCGAGTTCACCCCCGAGTCATCGTCGACTTGACGGTGTCATGCGAGCCCAAAGATGGGTCCGCGTTTACAGGCCTGGCCAGGGACATCAGCGTAGGCGGCATGTTCATCGAGACGAGCGCGCCCATGGTTTTCGGTAGCGAGCTTAGCATTGTCGTGCGGCTGCCTGGCGCCAAAGCCGATTTCCGGCTGCCCGCCATCGTCCGCTGGGTCAAATCGGGTGGCTTCGGCGTTCAGTTCGGTCTGCTGGGCGCGCGTGAGACTCACGCCATCACCGAGCTCTTGCACTGAGCCGCGCGGCGAGAGATGAGCGACGTCCCGAGTTCGCCTGCGGCTTTCTTCACGAAATATTTGCCGGATCGGCTGGCGGCGGTCGAGCTACCGCAAGCGTCTTCCGTCGGCAGCGTGGTGTTCTCGGTGCCTGGCAGTGGTTCCTTTAGCTTCCGACTCGTAACCGGCAAACTCGAGGTGGAGTCCGCGGCGCGCTCCGATGCGATCGTGACCGTGACGATTCCTGCGGAGAGTTTCGAGACCTTGGTTGTTCGCGGCGTCGCGTTGCTGGAAGCGCACCACGTTGATCCGCAGCGGCAACTCCTAGCTTTTCGCGCGCTGTCGCTGGACAGCGAGCGGGCGAAATTGATTCGGGGCGTACAGGGTACGGTCGCGTTTGCGGTGGTAGACGGAGACGTCACGCATCGCGCTTACGTGACGCCGGGCGCGGCCAGCGCGAACGTGTCACGGCCCGAATGCGAAGTCGCCTGCGACGCGAGCGTCTTTTGGGATCTGCAGAGCGGTAAGCAAAACGCGTTCGAGCTTCTGATGGCGGGCAAGCTCCGCATCTCGGGCGACGCGCAGATCCCGATGGCGATGAGCAGCTTGTTCGCCTAGGCGTGAGGCCGGGGGCTCCCGGTGCGAGCGGAGCGGCCCCGCAGCGATCGGCCTAATCAGATCAAGGGCCACCCGCCACGGGTGGCAACGCGGCCCAGGACAAGGACTCCCCGGTTTGGGTCGAGAGTTGTTGTACGCGAAAGCTCTTCAGGGACATGAGCCAGATGCCCGGGCTCTTGTTGCGTGTGGAGAAGAACGCAAGGAGCCGACCGTCCGGGCTACACGCAGGATAGCTGTTCGAGCCTTGGCCTTGCGTGAGCCGGGCCATGCCTTGCCCGTTTTCACCCGCGATCACCAGATCCTGTTGGTCGTTACCCACGGCGACCGAGTAGACGAGGCGGATGCCGTCTTCCGTGTCGCAAAACGTCGGCGAGGCTGCGCTGAAACCAGAGGGAGAAATGGCTTTGCCGTCGAGCCAGATCCGTTGTGAGCCCTGGTTTGGATCGCCGCCGACCCACGCCAGCTTGCCCGAAGGGCTAAAAACTGGGCGCGTTGCCAGCTCATTGCTCGACACTTTTTTCATCGCGCTGCCGTCAGCATTGCCCACGTAGATCGTACTCTTCCCGCGTTCGCTGACGGCGAGCGCGAGCTTCGAGCGATCCTTGTTGAGCGCCGCGCTGTAGATCGAAGTCTTGAACGGCACTGGGACCGGCGTGGCCGCGCCGGCGCGCACGTCCAGATCCATCAATACGAACGGGAGGTAGTTCTTGCTCTGCAAGTACAAGAGGTGCCCGGGCTTGCCGAAGGCCGGAGCGATCGCGGTGTCGGCTGGATCGGTAAGGGCGCGCAGGTTGTTTCCATCCGAATCCATCAAGAACGCGCGGCGATTGCGAGCCCATTTGCCGGAAAACGTGAGCTGGCTCGCGAAGCTCCCGGGCCGCCCGGTGAGTGCGCCCAGTAGCGCGTCGGTGATGCGATGAGCCGTGACGCGAGCGTCGACTTTGTCGACCACGATCGTCTTTTCGTAGACGGGATCTTTGCTGACGTTCAAGAAGTACGCGAGCCCGAGCACCTGGATCTGAGTCGCGTCCTTCTTTTGCGCAGCGACCTTGACGATTGCTTCGGCACCGAGCTTGCGCCACGCCTCGACGTCGATCGGGTCCGTGAAACCGTACATGCCGCTGGGTGCTTTCGAGTCGGCGATCACGTCGAACAGCCCGGTGAGTTCGAAGTCGCGACGGACGACGCCGCGCACGATCACGTCCTCGAGGTCCGGCGATAGCGAGGGCAAAATGGCGATTCTGGGCAGTCGCTCCTGAGTCACGCCCGTCACCACGAACGGCCCGAGCACGTCTTGATTGGGCGCCGCCGTCGTTGCGGGTGGCGTCGCAGGCGGCGCGGTCTGGGCCGAAGCTCCCGCGAGCCACAGGCCCCCGACGAGCATGACGACGAACGAGAGCGATGACGCTATTCGCATTTGACTCCACTGCCAGACAAGGTCGGTCGTAGCAAGGTCCCGGGAGTGAGCTCAGGATAGAGCGGCGGCGGCGGCGGTAGTTCCTGGCCGACCATCGCGTCGAGCATCGATTTAACCTTGGCATCGAAGACGTCGTTCCCGCTCGGAGTCGCCAACGTGTAGCCGCTGATCACGCGGTCGCCGCCCACGGTGACCTGGGCGGAGGCGTTCAGCTTGTGCAAGACATCACAGGGGATTTGTCCAACCGGTGGATGAAATCGTACCTGAAACCAGCTGTAGATTTTCGCGCTGTAGAGGCTTTGAGCGCGCGCCTTCAACGGGTCGGTTTCGGTACCATTCTTCACGCCGTCGGTCGCGCCTTCCGTGGGCAGGTTCGGTTCCGTCTTGGCTCCCGCTTCGGGCAGCGGCTGATCGACGACTTTGGCAATCTCGGCGTCTGGTGGGGGCGCGGCTGCGTCACGCGTTGCGACGGGCGCGCTCGGGATCGCCTCCGGAGTCTTCTCGGCTTTGGCCGAGGGCGCGCTCTTCTCCTCCATGCGCTGGATCGGGGCCTGCTTGGTCCACATGTCTGGCAGCTTGGCTTTCACCTTCTTGCTGCCGAGCTTGAGCAGCGGCAGGTCGTCGAGCACCGGCTTTACGGCGATCGGCATTTCTTCGGGCGCTTGCGTCTCTTGCGGCGTGATGTGCGTGCGATTTTCGCCCGCAGTGACTAGCACGGCAAACAGGCCGATCTCGATGCCGGCGGCAAACATCGCCGCTGTGAACCATTCGCGCGGTAGAAATGCGCTGGCGACCATCTAAGGAGTCTTGGCAGTGGGTTTGCTGCTCGCCGCCGCGGCCGGCTCTTCCTCGATCTGCGGCTCGACCAGCAGATTCAAGGATTCGACGCCGCTGTTGCGCGCGGCAGCGACCACGGTCGCCACGATGCCGTAGCGCGCGTCCTTGTCCGCGCGAATGTAGAGCTCTCGCTCCTTTTGAACGCGCGGATTGTCCTTTAACGCCTGATCGATGTGCGAGGTGACGTCTTCTTCTCCGAACAAGACGTGTTCGTCCTTGGTTACGGTGACGAGCAAGCGCGCGTCCTTGACCGGCGTCTGCGCCGCGTGGACCTCGGGTAGATTGATGCGCAGACCCGTCGTGAGCAGCGGAGCCGTGACCATGAACACGATCACGAGCACCAGCATCACGTCGACCAGCGGCGTGACGTTGATGTCGCGGAATCCGCCGCGGCGCCTGCCGGACGCGCCCATTGCCATCTTCAGCCTCTACGAGTGTTTGGGAACGCGGCACGCGCGCTATCGCCGGCGTCCGCCACTAGAGTCTCCACCCACGCTTCCGAGGATGCCGTCAGCTCGTCGAGTAGATCCGTGATGCGCTTGTCGACGTAATTGAAGCCGATCGTCGCGGGAATCGCGGCGACGAGTCCAAAGGCGGTTGCGATCAGCGCTTCACCGATGGCGGGAGCCACCACTGGCAGAGACGCGCTCTTCTCCACGCCGATCCGCAGGAATGCGTCCATGATGCCCCACACGGTCCCGAACAGGCCGACGAACGGCGCTGCGGAAGCAATGCTCGAGAGGGTCGGCATGAGCGCCATGGCGCGTTGCTGTTCGCTCGCGATCGCGCGCTTGGCGATCGCCATCAAGAGCTCGGAGCTGAGGCGTCTCTGGTTCTGACGCTTGGCTAGCTCCAGCACGACGCGCGCGCCCGGCGCGCTCCTGTGCTGCTGCGCCAGTTGAATCAAGTCCTCCGAGCGCTCGATGGTCGCAGCGGCGGCCTCGAAGGCTCTGTGCGAGCTACGAAGGCGGCTGAGTTGCGTCGACTTCAGGAACCAGATCAGCCACACCAGACAGGAGGCCGTGACCAGGATCAACAGCACCACCAACACCACGCCGGAGGCGCCCAGCATCAAACCGATCGGGTCGATGGCGCGTGGTGCGGGCGCGTAGGCGGCTGCTAGTCCCATCAACTACCCAGTACCACGTCGACACGGCGGTCCTTGGACCAACCTTCCTCATCCGTGCCGGTTGCGTCGAGCTCACCGCGCGAAGTCGTAGCTATTTTCGAATCGGTCATGCCGGCGCTCACGATCGCGCCCTTCACGTTGTCGGCGCGGCGGCCGCCGAGCACCATGTTGTATTCGTCGTCGCCGCGTGGGTCGGCGTGTCCGACCAGGCGGAGCTGACGGCCTTTGAGCGGCCCGGTCATGAAGCAATCAGCCAGCTTTTTGAGGACGGCTTGATCTTGCGGCCGCACGTTGGCGGAATCAAAAGCAAAGAACGCCTCCGCGTCGGTGATGCCGCAAGCCTTCCGGATCTCGTCCGAGATATTGATGTTCGACTGGCTCGGATTGTCGCCCGGCTTTTGGCTGGTGGTGTTGGGGGCGTTGGTCGCGGCCGGCGGCGGGGTCGTCGCGATCGCGGTGGGCGCTTGCGGGGGCTTGGCTTGATCCGAGCCACAGCTCACGCTCAGGGCCGTCGAAAACAGGGCAAGGACAGTGAGTTTTCGCATTGAGGAAGCCTCCGGGGTTTTCTAGGGCGACGCTGCTGATGGCTGTATACCGCGAGTTTCGCCGCGCCTCTCAAGCAGCTTCGCAATCCAATTGCATGTGGCGAACGTAAGCGCCGAGGACGTTATTCCATGAGGCTAGAGCAGCGCATGGCATCCACAAAATATTCGTTTAAGTTCAGACGTTTGGAGGGCTCAGCGCGACAGCCACAGATAGGCCATGAGGCCGAGTGTGGCGAAAAAGAGAGTCAGCACGAGCGCGACTCCTGGAGCTTTCGCGCGCGCAGCCGAAGCTCGCGTGGCTTCGAGTGAGCTCTCGAGCGTCGCGAGTGCGAGGACGGCCACGGCGGCCAAACGCTTTTCAGCGATCGGGCCGCGCGCGCGGTCACCCTTCATGCCGCGATACCGCGCGGCGGCTTCGGCAAGCTGTTCGGTGCGCTGGCAATGCTCGAGGAACGCGCCGTGCGCTTTCTCGTCGTCCCAACAATCAAGAACGTGCTTCCAGAGCGCCTCGAGGCTCGGATCCATCTCACTGAATGCGCAGCTCGCGCGATAGTCGCGACGTGATCGCGAAGTAGTCGCGCCGCTCGTAGCGCTCGTTCAAGATGTGGAAATCTCGGCCGCTCAAGCCCACACAGCCGAAGCAATACGAGCAATTGCTGAGCGAGACGGAACGGACCGAGTAAGAGCAAGCCGAGCAGTTCTCGCAATCGATGCAGTGCTGGCAACTAACCAGGCCACGCGAGCCGCGACAGTGCGAGCTATCGGAGCACATCGTACAACGCACGCAGAAGTTGCAGCGGATGAGCCGTTCGGAATCCTTGCAAAAGGTGCAGGAGCTGCATGCGGTGCAGCGCTCACATTCCACGCACGACTCGTTGCCGCGTTCACGGCCGAGCCCTGAGACGAGCTCACGCAAACGTGCCTCGAAATTGCGCGCGTCGAGCAGCGTGTTCTCCATGCACTTACCTCGAACTCTGGAGATAGCACGGTCCAGTCTGCTCTCGGTGCTCGACTTGAAAGCGAGGGCTCGTTATGGTGCGCTGCTTTGCGGATCGCGCGAGTGGGCTTGGTTGGCTTCGGAATTGCCGTGGGCGCATGCGTTTCGGCGCGGCCGATCGCGCGCACTCCGGGTGTCGCGCCGCCGCTAACGCAGCAGTCGCTCGACGGGTTCGGAGCGGCCCCAGCGGGACGCGTGCGCACGCACGCACTCGAGTTTCAACTCGAGTTTCCCCTGCCTGACCGATCCTCCTGGAGCACGACCGACGGCCCGATTTGGTTCGTTGCGGAGCACCCCGGCACGAGTTCCGAGCTCGCAATCCGTGGCTGGCGCGCGACGCGCCTCGTGCGTCGCGCGGACTGTGACCAGCAAGCGCGTCTCAGCCGCAACGAGATCCCGAAGTTGTCCGATGATTCGATCGTCGAACAGCGCGCGGTTTCGCTGCCGAGCGGCTTCGATTCGGAGCTGATCGTCGGGGTGGTTCCGGACCGCGGGGTCGTGCGCGGCACCGCCTACTTGGTCGGAGCGACCGTGGGACGTTGTTTCGCCGCAGTCTTCACGACCGAGGTGCACGGGGCCGCGCGTGAGGAAGAGGTCGCCCGCCGTCTGCGCATCGCCGTAAGCGAAATCTTCGAACAGGTGCGCGTACGCCAGATCGAGGACCGTGGCATGCGGCATCGGCTCGTCGCGACCCCGCGGTGACACGCCGGAAACGTGAGCGTCGCCTGCCTGGCACATTCCCGGCATCAAGAACCGGGAAGGCTATGAGGAGCGTCTGCGGCGGATCCCAGTCCAGACGCCGAGGTCCTCGATGAGCAAGTCCGGCACTGTGATCAAAGCGCCACGTGGAAAATTTGCAGCGTCGGTCGAGCAGCACGCGGCGAGTGAGCTCGCCGTTCGCTTGGCTGCTCAAGTGCGTCAATTGAGGCTGCGCGCCGAGCTCACTCAGGCGGAGCTCGCGCTGCGTGCCGGCGTGACGGTCGAAACCGTTGCGCGTTTGGAGCGCGTCCTTCGGGGACGCATTTCCGCGAACTGCAATCCCTCCCTCGAGACGATGGATCGCATCGGCGGTGCGCTCGGTGTGGACGTGGCCGTGCTGCTGTCGAGGCCGAGCAAGGGCAACGAACGCGAAGATCGACTGGCCGCGATTCTGCGGGGCACGAGCACCGGTACACGGCGCCGCGTCCTGCGCGTGGCAGAAGCGCTCGCTCGCGAGGAGCGCAACGACGCCGCCCGCACACGCGGCCAGAGGGCGCGCTAGAGTTCGTGCAGGGAGCGCTCGAGGCGTTCGCTCTGCTTTTTGCTGAGACGGCCCACGACGACCACGCTCAGATGCTCGCGGGTGAAGAGCTCGGCGGCAGCCCGCCGCAGGTCGGGGAGCGATACGGCTTCGAGCTCGGCCAGCCGTGTGTCCGGCGCCTGCCCGGCGCCCGTCAATTCTCCGAGTGAGTAGAACGCGGCGAGCGCGGCGGGGTCGTCGCTATATTCCGCGAGCTGCCAGGCATAGCGACGTTTCGCCTTGGCGAGCTCGGCCTCGCTCGGCCCAGTGTCGCGCAGTGTCCGCGCGATGCCGAGAATCTCCGCTAGTACGTCGGGGAGCCGTTCGTGCGCCGTGTCGGCGGCGATCTCGAACAATCCGGCGTCGGCGTACGCCTCGTAGTTTGCGGAAACGTCGTAGCAAAGGCCGCGATCATCGCAGAGCCGCTGGTAGAGCCGCGTCGCCATGCCGTCGTCGAGTACGCGGAGCAGCAGCTCGGTTGCTGGCTCGAGCGGGTCCCGCTCGCTCGCGGCGCGGAACCCCACGCGCAGGGAGCTTTGGCTGCCGGCTTCACGCACGTGCAAAAAGCGCGTCTCGGCTTGTGCCGCGGGGGGTATGACGCTCGGCGGCGCGCCCGCGGGAATGCTGGCGTACGCGGCTTCGGCTTCGCGTAGAGCGATCTCGGGTTCGAGCGGCCCGGCCAGCGTGATCACCGTCCCGCCCGCAACGTAGTGCGCGCGGTGGTGACGTTCGAGCATCGCCAGGTCGAACCGCTCGAGGGTCTCTAGATTGCCTGCGATCGGAAAGCCGAGCGGATGCCCGTCGAACGCGAGGCTTCTGAGCAGGGTCTCTGGATCGACGCTCTTTCCCCGTTCGTCCACGCCTTCCAAAATTTCCTCGCGAACGATGCCTTTCTCGATCTCGAGACTCGAGAAGATCGGCCTGAGCAGCACGTCTGCCAACATCGGCAGGATCGCGCTAAGATTCTCGGGGGGTACCTGGACGCTCAGCGTACCGTGGTCGGCGTAGGTTGCGGCGGAGAGCGCGGCGCCTAGCTCTTCGAATGCGTACGCTTGCGCGTGCGCCGACGGATGTTTGGGTATGCCTCGATGTAACATGTGCTCGAGGAAGTGGCTGATCCCGTTGTCGTCAGCTTGCTCGTAGCGCGAGCCGACGCGGACGTGCGCCTCGAGCACGGCCCGCCGCGCGCGCGGCAAGTGCACGGCGCCCAGGTTCAGTCCGCTCGTCAGTTTGCGTACGACGCGCGCGGGCACATCGACGACTGGCCGGCTCGTCACTCGTCGTCGTTCCGGTCGGTTTTTTGTTCTTGGCCGAAGCTCGCGTCGACCTTGAGCTTATCGCCGGCCTTACGCCGCAAGTCCGTGACGTAGCGCACGAGCGCTTCGTCGGCCTTGGCTTCGCGCAGCGATTCGAGGACTGCGTCTTTGTCCTTGTCGAACTCCTCACGCGTCGTCGGGTTCTTTTCTTTCAGTTGCATCACGACCGCGCCGTCCGCAGTCAAGATCGGCGTCTGGTAAACGTCATCGACGTTTTGAAGCTCGAAGGCACGCGCCGCGAGTGGTTCACGCGGCTCCACGTCGGGCAGTGGATTGCCCGAGGCGCTGAACGGCGCCGAGATTTCGAGCTTCGGTCGATCCGTCGCGTCGAGCGCCGGACTCTCACTTTTGTCCTTGCGTGCGGGTGCGTAGCTCGCGAGCGTTGCGTTGAGGGCGTCCTCCAGCTTTTCGCCGGCCTTGGCTCGGCGGATAAGCTCGGTCCCGAACGCCTTTACTTTGTCGTCTGCCGCGAAACGCACGTAGAGTTTTCGCGCGATGTAGTCGCGCGCGCGAGCTTCAGTGGCGTCCGCGCTCGGCTTCTCGCGGACCTCGAGCAAATGAAAGCCGCGTGGCGTCTCGATCACCTGCGAGAGCTCTCCGGCCTTCAAGTTGGCGGCAGCCTTAGCGAGCTCTTCCCCGCCCGTCCCGTAGCTCGGGCCGATGCAGCCGAGCTCGCCGCCACTGACTGCATTCGGCCCCTCACCGACCTG
>DASXKQ010000326.1:0-13963 GCA_036496745.1 Polyangiaceae bacterium | reverse complement strand
GGTGGTGTCGATCACGGCGAACGAGACCGCCAAGCTTCTGCGTAGCGCGAAGTCCGTAGTGGTCGTTCCTGGTTACGGCATGGCCGTCGCGCATGCTCAATACCCCGTCTACGAAATCGCCAGGATGCTCCAGAAGCACGGCAGCAAAGTGCGCTTCGCGATTCATCCGGTGGCCGGTCGTTTGCCAGGCCACATGAACGTGCTGCTCGCCGAAGCCAAAGTCCCGTACGACATCGTGCTCGAGATGGAAGAGATCAACGAGGACTTTCCGGAAACCGACGTGGTGCTCGTGATCGGCGCGAACGACATCGTGAACCCTGGCGCGCTCGACGACCCGACCAGTCCCATCTATGGCATGCCCGTACTCGAGGTGTGGAAGGCCAAGGCCACGATCGTGATGAAGCGCAGCATGGCGAGCGGCTACGCCGGCGTCGAAAATCCGCTGTTTTTTCACGAGAACACGCGCATGTTGTTCGGAGACGCCAAGAAGAACGTCGACGCGATTTTGAGCGAGCTGCGCGCACCCAAATCATCCGCGGCCGCCGAGTAGAGGTAGCTCATGCCCGAGTTCATTTTCACCATGCAGGAGGTGACCCGCGTTCACCCTCCGGACAAAAAGGTGCTCGAGAACATCACGCTCGCGTTCTTCCCAGGCGCGAAGATCGGCGTGATCGGCAACAACGGCTCCGGCAAGAGCTCGTTGCTTCGCATCATGGCTGGCGTGGACACTGAGTTTTTGGGCGAGGCCAAGCCGTATCCCGGCACCAAGATCGGCTACTTTGCGCAGGAACCCGAGCTCGGCAAGGCTGTCACGGTCAAGGAAGCAGTGGACGAGGCGGTCGCGGATATTCGCGCGCTGGTCACCGACTTCGAGGCGTTGAGCATGAAACTCGGCGAGCCCATGTCGGACGACGAGATGAACCGCGTGCTCGAAAAGCAAGCGGCGCTGCAAGATCGCATCGATGCGATCGATGCCTGGAGCCTCGATCAACGAGTCGAGCTCGCGATGGACGCTTTGCGTTTGCCGCCCGCGGACGCGGAAGTCGCCAAGCTTTCGGGTGGTGAGAGGCGTCGCGTCGCGCTTTGTCGCGTGCTGCTATCGCGGCCCGACATGTTGCTGCTCGACGAGCCGACGAACCACTTGGACGCGGAGTCAGTCGCGTGGCTCGAGCGGTTCTTGCACGAGTATCCAGGCACGGTCGTCGCGGTGACTCACGATCGCTACTTCCTGGACGATGTAGCGGAGTGGATCCTCGAGCTCGATCGCGGCCACGGCTATCCGTTCAAGGGCAACTACAGCTCGTGGCTCGATCAGAAATCAGCGCGACTGGCGCAAGAGGAAAAGCAAGAGAGCGCACGACAACGCAAGTTGAAGCAGGAGCTCGAGTGGGTGCGAGCGTCGCCGCGAGCGCGCCAAGCCAAGAGCAAAGCGCGCCTCGCTGCCTACGATGAGCTCGTGAACAAGGCGGATCAGGGCGCATCGGATCCGACCGAGATCAGCATTCCGCCGGGCCCGCGCCTCGGGGACACGGTGGTCGAAGCGCAAGCTCTCAGCAAGGGTTTCGGTGATCGTCTCTTGATCGAAAAGCTCGATTTTCGGCTGCCGCGCAGCGGCATCGTTGGCGTGATCGGTCCGAACGGTGCTGGCAAGACGACGCTCTTCCGCATGCTGGTGGGCGAAGAAAAACCCGACTCAGGGGCGCTCAAAATCGGCGAAACGGTGAAGATCGCCTACGTGGATCAATCGCGCTCGGCGCTGCACGCGGACCACAGCGTGTGGCAGGAGATCTCGGGTGGGGAGGAAAAGATACCGCTCGGCAAGCGCGAGGTGGCCTCGCGTGCCTACTGCGCGTGGTTCGGGTTCAAAGGCAGCGACCAACAAAAGAAGCTCGGCAGCATGTCCGGTGGGGAGCGCAATCGGGTTCACCTAGCGAAGCTGCTCAAGGAAGGCGGAAACCTGCTGTTGCTCGACGAGCCGACCAATGATCTCGACGTCGACACCTTGCGCGCGCTGGAAGAAGCGATGTTGGCGTTCCCAGGTTGCGCGGTGATCATCAGCCACGATCGCTGGTTTCTCGACCGCATCGCCACGCACATTCTGGCCTTCGAGGGCGATAGCAAGGTGGTGTGGTTCGAGGGCAACTACCGCGCGTACGAAGAGGATCGTAAGCGCCGGCTCGGCGTGGACGCCGATCGCCCCCAGCGCATCAAGTACAAGCGCATCAAGCTCTGAGCGACTCCGCAGAGTCAGCTCGGGTCGGGCAATTCCCGGAGCGCACGTCGCGCGCGGTCCGCCCACTGTTGCTCGCGCCGCTGCACGTAGTCGGGCGACCTGTCGAATTCGCGCAGGGCACTTTCGAGCTCTGCGCGCGCGGCGCCATACTGGCCGGCCTCCTTGCAGTAGTGCGCGAGCGCGACGCGGTGGTTCAGGCGGCCACTGACGCCGACCAAGCCCGTCAGCAAGCCGATCGCGTCGTCGCGCTCTCCGCTCTGCCAGAGCGCCTCCGCGTAGTCGAGGGCGGCGCTGTAGTCGCGGAATTTGGCATCGAGCTCCATCAGGCGTGCGAGCTCGTCGCTCGCCTCTTGCGGTCGGCCCAAAGCGAGGAACGCGCGGGCTATGCCGTGCAGAGCTTCCTTGTTGTCGCTCGCATGGTTGAGCACGTCGCGGAAGCGTGAGACGGCCGCTTCGTACTTGCCGTCCTCCAAAAGCAACTCGGCGAGCGCGAGCTTGTTGATCACGCTCGGTGTTTCCTGCACTCGGCGCTCGAGCTCGGCGTATGACGGGGCCCGGCTACCGGGAGCAAACACCGGTCGCGTCGAGTTCGTGCCCGAGAGCTTGACGAAACCGAAATAGATCAGCGCACCGAAGGGAACGACCAAAATGATGAAGTACCAGTATGCGTTGACACGCCGCCGATAGGCGTCGACCAACATCCAGATCTGAAATGCCGCGGCCAGTGCGATATATGTGTTCATCCGACTACGGCACGACGGGCTCGAGGATCAGCGCGGCTGGCCGTGGCGGCTTTCGATGTACCGGTAGGTCGAGCGGCGTGCTCGCTCCCGCCAGCAAGGCGACGCGTACGCCTCGGTGTGGGAAATCGGTTCGTCCCGTCAGAGCCTCCACGAGTTCCGACAGCTTGGTCGAGCCACGCGGGCCGATCGAAAGCGTGGCGTCCAGCGCGATCATACGACCGACCAGCCCGGCGCGCTCGAGAAGCGACAGGGAAGCGTGCTCTCCGAGCGCGAGCGACGTGACGAATGACCTGACATCGATCCATTTGCCGATGCCCTCGATGTTGCGGCGTAGCTTGAGCTCGGTTTTTTCGAGAAATTCGTCGATCAGGCGGCGAAGCCCGACGTGTCCGTCGAGTTCGGGCAGCGCGCTCACGGGCAAAGCAACGACGTAACGCGCGCCCGTGATGATGGTCGTGATCACCCGGTCGCCTTGAGTGAGCGGCACGACCGCGCTGAACCTGAGACCGTCACTCGCGGCGCGATTGAGGCACTCGAGCAACTCTTCCGGAGCGGGTGCGTCGATCAAACCAACGTCCAGGTATTCGTCGAGGCTCGCCACGCCGAGCGACAACGCGGGACCGAACGACATATCCGGCTTGGGGTGAAAACCTTGACTGTACGCGGTACGGGCGCCCGCGCGGCGAATCACGCGCGGCAGCTCGCGTATCAAATCCAAATGTCCGAGCAGCGCTGCAGGGCCTGTCTTCTCGAAACGCACTCGAAAGCGCACGGGCGGCGAACCGGGGCGCACGGGCCTGAAGAACTCCGGTGAAATCCGGGCCTTTTTCGCAGGCTTCTTGGCTTCTGGCTCCGCAGGCTCGTGACCGGCTGCGCTCGGGTCCTCGCTTGCCGGCGCAGGGGCGGCGATCGGCAGTCGAGTGCGGTCGTCGCGTGCGAGCGCGCCGAGCTCACTTAGAAATTCGACGCGCTGGGCGCGCATCTTGGTCATGTCGCACGCGATCCCGCAGTCATAGCAAACCAGACGCCGCTGGTCGGCCTGAGCCTCCGCGACGTTCGTGTGATGGATGAACATGCCGGCAACCTTGCCGCACGGAGGGCTCAAGCGACTCGCGAGTGCGCGTCGGTATTCGCGCGCCAGAAAGCCGTGCTCGAGTCCGATGTCGAAGTGGTCCCACGGCAGTCGCGCGTTGACCGGGATGGTGCCGAGGTAGCGCTCGATCTCGATACCGCAGTATTCGAGCGCCTCTTTCCAGGCTTCGAGTTTCAGCTGATCGTCCCAGGAGTCGAAGCGAGCGCCGTGCTCGAATGCGCGCTCGATGACCGGGCCCAGCCGGCGATCGCCGCGCGCCAAAATGCCCTCCAACACGCTGGCCTTGGAGTCGTGCGTGCGCAATTTGAGGGCCTTGATGCCGCGCGCCTCGGCCTGGAGCATCTGCTGTTTGCGTACGATCTCGTCGGGCGTGTCCTGCGCGCACCATTGAAAAGGCGTGTGAGGTTTGGGCACGTGGCTCGACACGCTGACGGTCACGGTCGGCCGCTTGCCGACCCGCTTGCCGACGGCGAGCGCGTTCTTGCCGACCGCGACGATCGCGCGCACGTCGTCGTCTTCCTCCGTGGGCAGACCGATGATGAAGTAGAGCTTCATCTTGTCGAAACCGCGCGAAAATACGCGCTCCGCGGTCTCCAATAGTTGTTGCTCGGTGACGTTCTTGTTGATGACGTCGCGCATGCGCTGCGTACCCGCTTCCGGCGCGAACGTGAGGCCCGCTGCGCGTACCTTGCGCATGTCGTCCAGCAAATCCTCGGCGAGGCCATAGGCACGTAGCGACGCCACGCTCAGACTGACGCGCTCGGGCGCGGTCTTTTCCACCAGGCGCTTGATCAACGGGGAGATGCAAGAAACATCAGCGGTCGAAAGAGCAGTGAGGCTGACCGCGTCTTGTCCGGATTTTTGCAGCGCGCGCTCCACGGTTGCGACGATCTCCTGGGGATCGCGTTCACGCACTGGACGATAGATCATGCCGGCCTGACAGAAGCGGCAACCCTCCGTGCAACCACGCGCGACCTCGATGCTCATGCGATCGAAGATCGCTTCGGGCCCACCCACGGGTCCGTCGTCGGGGAAGGGGAAGCGTGAGATATCGGACAAAAGCCGGCGCTCCACCGGAAAAGGAACGTCCGCGAATTTGCCGCGCATCACGACTTCGAAGCCGGTTTCGTCGTCGACCGCCGTTTCGTACAACGAGGGCACGTACACACCTGGGATGCGAGCAAGCTCTCGCAGCCGTTCGTCTCGCGACAGGCCTCGTGCTTTGCCGCTAGCCCAGCACAGAGCGATCTCGGTCGTCGCTTCCTCGCCATCGCCGATCAACACTGCATCGAGGAAGATCGCCATCGGCTCCATGTGCGTCGCGACCGGTCCGCCCGCGACGATCAGCGGATCCGCGTCGCCGCGCGAGCTCGAGCGCAACGGAATACCCGACAGCTCGAGCATGCACAGGATGTTCGTGTACGTAAGCTCGTATTGCAGCGAAAAGCCGACCACGTCGAAGTCGCACAATGGCCGCGCGCTCTCGAGTGAGAGCAGCAATTTTCCGTGTTCGCGCAGCGCGCGCTGCATGTCGACCCATGGCGCATAGGCGCGCTCTGCGAGCGTGCGTGGATCGTCGTTCAGGATCTTGTACAGCATGCGGAAGCCGAGGTGGCTCATGCCGATGTCGTAGACGTCGGGAAACGCGAGACAGACGCGCGCTTGCACCGCGGACCAATCCTTTTTCTGAGTGCCGTGCTCGGCGCCCGTGTAGCGGGTTGGTTTTTCGACGCGATGTAGAAAGCTCGCGTACGGATGCTCGAATAGCTGCACTTTATCTATCTCTCGGATTGACGGCCTGGGCTCGGTACCCGCATTGCGGAGCCGCGGAGAATAGCGCGCCCCGTCACTCGGCGGTACTTGGCCGAAAATCCAGGCGGTATCCGCGTGGACGCGCCGCGATCTCGTGATACGAGATAAGCCGTGGTGCGTGCACGCTTCGGGCTGTTTACGGGCTTGTTCCTGATCGGGTGTTCGTCGAGTCCGACGAATTCGCAGGCGGGCGCGAGCGGTCCGTCAAATGCTGCACAGGTGCGTGAGCAGGTGCTGACCGCGTGCCTGGACTTTGCTGCGCGCGTCTGCGCCGGTGCAGAGACCTGTTGTCAGCAAGCCTATGGGGGCTACGACGCGGCCGCCTGCCAGCTATCGTATCAGACCGAAGTGTGCGAGCCCGCTGCGAGTGCTGTCGCGGCCAATGTCGCGAGCTATGATCCTTCCGTGGTGGACGGCTGCGTCGCGGCACTGGATAAGCAAAACGCGCTCTGCTTTCCGAATTGGGCGCAGGTCATCGAACTCCGAAAATCCGTCTATGCTGCCTGCAAGGCGATTCAAGGGACCGCTTTGGAAGGACAAGGTTGCTCCACGGCGACCACCTGCGTGCAGCCTTCGGGCCCCCGAACTGCGATTTGCTCACACAACCTGTGCAAGGTCGTCGAGATTCTCGCCGAGGGAGCCGCCTGCTCCGTTCCCAACGGGGACGTATCGGTCTGCGACACCGGCTTGTATTGCACTGGGACGGTCGACGGTCCTGGCGTCTGCGCACCCGTCACGCAGCTTGGCTCGCCATGCCAGGGGATCCTCGAGAACTCCGAGTGCGGGCTCGGCAACTACTGCGACCCGAGCGAGCTCGTCTGCAAAGAGACGCTCAACGCCGGTGGCCCGAGCTGCCAGCAGAGCCTCGAATGCCTGTCATTCCAGTGTGATCGCGTGCTCGAGACATGCGCGCCTCAGCTCGCCACCGTCTCGCACGACACCTGCCTGGGCAGCGCGACTTCGATGTAAGGTGCCGCCATGATTCCCGCCGGTCCTCTGGCGATTCCGAGCTTGACGCGCGCGCCAGGGATGGTCTGGCGCGTACCCGGATCGAAAAGCATCACGAATCGCGCGCTCGTGCTCGCGGCGCTCGCGGACGGTACGAGCCGGCTAGAAGGCGTGCTGCACAGCGACGATACCGAGCACATGCAGCGCGCGCTCGGTGCGCTCGGCATCGAGATCGAGGCGCCGGACGCGACGACTTGGATCGTCCACGGGGGACGCCGCCGTTTGCGCGCGCCGAGCGGTCCGTTGTTCGTCGGTAATAGCGGCACCACGGTGCGTTTCTTGGCGGCGCTCGCCTGCTTGGTCGACGGTCCAGTCACTCTCGAGGGTGACGCTGCGATGGCTCGCCGTCCTATTCAAGATTTGGTGGATGGCCTGCGCCAACTCAGCATTCGCGTCGATTGTCCGACCGGCTCGCCACCACTCACCATTCATGGTGGGATAATGCCCGGCGGATCGCTCAGCATGCGCGGTGATCGTTCGAGCCAGTACTTTTCTGCCGTGCTGATGGCTGCCGGCCTCGCCGAGCGCGATGTCGAGCTCCAGATCAGCGGCGAATTGGTGAGCCGTCCGTACGTGGACATCACGCGGCGGATGGTCGCCGACTTCGGCGGCACGATCGAGCCGTCGCCAACGGGCTTCGTGGTTCGCCCGGTCGGGAGCTATCACGCGCGCACGTACGTCGTGGAACCGGACGCTTCGTCCGCGAGCTATCCGTTTGCGCTGGCTGCTGCCACGGCTGGGGTGATCACCGTGCCCGGCTTGGGCACGGGCGCGTTGCAAGGCGACTACGGATTCTTGGAGGTGCTCGAGCGAGTCGGCGCGCGCGTCGAGCGAGGCGAGCATGCAACGACGGTGCGCGGCAGCGGGTCGCTGCAAGGCGTTCGCGTCGATATGCACCAGATCTCCGACACGGTGATGACGCTCGCCGCGCTCGCGCCGCTCTGCCAGGGACGCACCGAGATCACCAACGTCGCCAACATTCGGATCAAGGAGACCGATCGCCTGCTTGCAACGGTGACGGAGCTGAGGCGGCTCGGCCAAAAAGTCACCCACGGCGATGACTGGCTCGCCATCGAGCCCGCGGCGATCGCACCCGCGGTCATCGAGTGCTACCATGACCATCGTATGGCCATGAGCTTTGCGATTCTGGGCGCGGCGAGCTCCGGCCTTCAGATCGCGGACCCCGCTTCGGTCGCCAAGACCTACCCGGATTTCTGGGATGATCTCGCGCAGAGCTACGAAACACGGCCTTGGTGAGCGAGTCTTCGGCGACAATACGCAGAATTGTTCGCTTCGAGTGACGGCTTCGGCCAACTGGACTAAGAGCACCGTCTCGCAACAGCATTGCCCATCGATTCAGAGAGAATGTCGGGTCTCAGCATTTCCGGGTCCGGGTACTACGTCCCAGGACGCCCTTATACGAATCACGATCTCGCTCGCGTTCTAGATACCAACGACGAGTGGATCCGGCAGCGAACGGGCATTGGCCAGCGCTACTTTTGTCCAGCGGGACAAGGCGCGTCGGACCTGGCCGTGCACGCGGCGCAGCGCGCGCTCGAGTCCTCCGGCAAGCGCCCCGAAGACATCGACTACGTCCTGTTCTCGACGATGACGCCGGATCATTTGTTTCCAGGCTCCGGCTCGCTGTTGGCCGCGAAACTCGGCTGCGGTCCGATCCCGGCGCCTGACCTGCGCACGCAATGCGCCGCCATGATCTATGCTTTTCAGTTTGCCGACGCGCTACTCAAGGCAGACGCGGCGGGCTGCATCCTGGTGGTTGGAGCCGAGGCTCACGCCCCCATCATGCCCTGGAAAGACTGGGACATTCTGGAGGGCACGAGCGATCGCAGGCCGTCTGCGGAAGACTGGGAGCGCGCGACGCGGCACCGTGGTTGGGCGATCATTTTTGGCGATGGCGCAGGCGCGCTCGTCATGGAAAAGGGCGCACAGGGCACGGGCGTGCTCGGCGTGGATCTGCACTCCGACGGCCGCTTTGCCGGGCAGCTCTGCATCCCGGCCGGCTTCCGCCGCCCGTACCTGACGGCTGGTGAGTTCGGGGACGAGACCTTGATCCACATGGAGGGTCGCGACGTGTTCAAGCACGCGGTTACCAAGCTTCCGAAGTCGATCCTCGCCGTGTGCCAGCGCGCCGACGTCGCGCTCGGCGATGTCGATTGGTTCGTCGCGCATCAGGCGAACGCGCGCATCAATGAGGCGGTCGCCACGAAGCTCGGTGTGCCGCTCGAGAAAATGCCGAGCAACATCGATCGCTTCGGCAACACCTCGGCCGCGACGATTCCGATTCTGCTCGATGAAATGCGTCGCGACGGTCGCCTGCGCCCGGGGCAGCTCGTGTGCCTCACCGCGCTCGGAGCGGGCTTCCACTGGGGTAGTTTGCTGCTGCGCACCTGACTCGAGTCGGCTAGCCCTCGAGAGTCACGACGTTGATTGCGAGGCGACGCAACGCCTCCAAGCTGCGGCGCTGCCAATGAATTGTCGGATCGGTCTGAAATCGGATCTTGTACGGGGCGGGCAGGTTCTTGACCGAGTCGATCCAGACCACGAAGGCTTTGAAGCAGCTCGAGTTCATGAAGGTGAGCTTGCGAAAGTCGCAAGCCACCTCCAACAGCCCGAGATTCGTGGCGACTTCATGGGTGCGCTTCAAGTATTCGGATAGCGGGGTCATGGCGTGCATGTCGCCGCTGCCCGTGAACTCGATCGACAGTTTCTGTCGCGCGAGGCTCGGCGTGCAACTGAAGTTGTCCGAGACGAATGGCGCCAGCTGAGTCGTGTTCATCGACTCGACCTCGGAGAGATCGTGCCTTCCACTAGGATCGTGAGTCTGTCACCCACCACCAGATGTGAGAGGAGCATTTCACCTTCTGCATGGATGCGCGCGAGACCTAGGCCCGAGCCCTCGCGGCGTCCCGCGCTGGCGCGAATGACTTCGTCATAGTGCGCTACCGGATCATGCGCGGCGTTCAGTGCAGTCAGCCGTGCTTCCGTGTCCGTCAAGCGATCGACTGCGGCGCGGTTCTCCGTGCGGATCGCGACGCGCAGACCAGCACCCTCTCGCGCGATGCAAAAGTCGAACTCTACCGGGCTCGCCGTCGAGTACTTCACCAGGTTCTCGAGTAGTTCGTGCACCACCAAGCGAAGGCGTGACGAGGCGTCCGGATCTCGCACGTGCGGGACGTACAGCGATGCGAGGAGGTCACAGACCGCGCCGATTTGCTCGACCCGAGGCGAATAGCTAAGCAGAACGCGAACGAGCGCGTCGTTTGCAAGGGTTGGACGGCCAGGCTCCAGCTTGCTCACTGGACGCTCAAGCTCTTGGAGATCGTTCCGGGCAGCCCGTTGAATGGCGGCACGGTCGCGCGTTTCATGGCTTGCGCGATACAATTGCCCGTTGCCGTGCCTGCAAAAGGAGCGTCGCTGACGGTCGCGGTGGTGACTTTGCCGTCCGGATCGAAGGTGACCACCACGGTCGCTTTGCCGGTGGGTCCGCCCTTCTCGCGACAGACGCTGATTGACTGGGCCGCGGCCGTGAGCGCCGCCTTGGCCGCGTTGGGATCGAAGCGCTGCGTTGGACCCGTGACGCCCCGCTTCTCGTCCGCGCGGCGCGCGCCGTTTGCAAAAAGCTCGGCGAATCCGCCGTTCGGCGTGGTCGCCGGGCGCGTGTTGGGCTCCCCTGGAAGTCCCGGTTGCTGGTCGGGCTGCTGCGTCTGTTGATCGCTCGTCTCCGGTGCGCGAGGAGTCGATGGGACGGAAGGCGGTAGCG
Organism: Polyangiaceae bacterium; assembly: GCA_036496745.1. Lineage (GTDB taxonomy): Bacteria > Myxococcota_A > Polyangia > Polyangiales > Polyangiaceae > PMG-095. The sequence goes on along the minus strand of DASXKQ010000326.1, from coordinate 3,293 downwards.
CGGCGATTGACGGCGGAGGCCCTGGTGTGGGCGACGAGCTCGTGACGGCGATGACAGCGCCAACCACACCGAGCACCACGACGATGATGCCGATGATGAGCGGCGTGCGCTTCTTCGGCGCGGCTGGCCAATCATCGGTAGCGCCGATCGCCATTGGGACCATCGACGGCACGGCCAGCTGTGTCGCCTGCGAAAGCGTGGGAACGAGCACGACTGGCGCCGCGCCGTTGTTGGGAAATGCGGGCGCGTTGAAGGGCGCGCCTGGTAACCCGGGACGCGATGGCGTGGGCGGACGCGCGGGAGGAACCGGCGCTGCAGCTGTCGCAGCAATCGGAGCCGGCGCTGGTGGCGGCGCGGCAATCGGCGTTGGCGCTGGTGGCGGCGCGGCAATCGGAGCCGGCACTGGTGGCGGCGCGGCGATCGGTGCTGGCGCGAGCCCAGGGCTCGACGGCGCCGGCGGTCGCGCGGCGCGCGCCGCGGCATGGTCCAAATTGGGAGCTGACGCTGCCCGTGCACGCGGTGCGCCGCCCGCTTTTGGCGGTGACTCGGGGACCTGCGGCGACGATGGGGCAGGCTTGCGTGCCTCTGGTGTTGCAGCTGGGGGCTTCGGAGCGTCGGGCGCCAGGGCATCCTTAGCGAGAAACTTGGCAAGCTCCGGAACTTCAGCGAGCTCCTTCCATTCATCCATGCCATCACGCCAGACCAGCGTGTTCGCAGTGATGGCCCCGGCTCGCAGCTCGAGCGCGACTTGTTCGTCCGTGAACTCGCGATCTTGGCCGTCTGAGTAATCGACCGCCCATAGGCGGTCCGCCGCAACATGGGTTGGGGCGGCGGCGGCTAGCGGAGCGACGGCTGGCGCAGCAGCGGCGGCCGGCGCTGCGGCTCGTGGCGAGGTCGGTTGCGCCGCAGGCTTCGCCTCCGTTGCGATGCGAGCTTTGGTAGCGAGAGGAGCGGCCTGCTTGGTCGTGTCTGGTCGAGTGATCTTTGCTTGCGGGAAGGCCGCCTTCGCAGGCGCAGGTTTCGGCGCGTCCACGCGCGGCGCGCTCGCGCCGGCCGCGGCGGTGCCGCCCGTCGCCTTCGCGATGGGCGAGCTCTCCTTCTCCGGCGCAATCTGCGCGGGTGTATCCGCCGTGGCTTTCGGGGTTTCCTGTGCTTGCTTGGGCGCGCCTGCTGGCTTGGCCTCTTGGACCACTCGAGCTGGCTCAGCGCTGGAATCCTCCACCCGATTCGCTGTCTCCACCGGCTTCGCGAGTTCGGGTTCGGGCGGTGCGTCGTGAGCGGGCTTCACCACCTCTGATCGCGCCGTGGCGCTCGTGGTCTTGCCGGCGTCGACGTCGCCTTTGTTGCCCGCTTTTGCCTGCGTACCGTCCACGCGAATGTTCGCTTGGCACTGCTTGCACTTGATCGTGACGACGTGCCCTACGATCTTGCGCTCATACAGATCGTCCGTGATCGAGAAAGTCTTGCCACAGGCCGAGCACGTGATCGGATACGGCATTCGAACATTAGCGTACACGGTTCAGGTGGATTTGCCCGAAATTTGCTGCATTGCGCCGGAGCCGTGCTGCTTTCGCAGCGTGAGTGCGTGCCGCGCTCGGCGTTTCGGATAGGCTGCATTTCCCGGCGATGAATGGTTATGTAAGCGGAACGGTCCTGGCACGGCGCGACTGGGCGCCGGGTCTAATGACGCTGACCCTGGACGCCCCCATCGATCGATTCGCGCCCGGTCAATTCGTCAACCTGGCGTTGACGCTCGACGGCCAGCTCGACAAGCGTGCCTATTCGTTGGCTTCGGAACCCGGCCAGTTGCTCGAATTCTACGTGAAGCAAGTGGGTGACGGCGCGTTCACCCCAGCTCTGTTTCGGCTAAGCCCAGGCGCGACCATTTTGGTGGAGCGACGCCCTCAGGGTTTTTTTACCCTCGAGTACGTACCTGAATGTCGTGAGATGTGGTTCATTGCAACCGGGACCGGCCTCGGTCCTTTCATTGCCCTGCTGCGGAGCGCTGAGACTTGGCAGCGCTTCGAACGCATCGTGGTGGTGCACGGAGCGCGCTACGCGAACGAGCTTTCCTACGCGGACGAGATCGCTGCGCTCTCACGCAAGTACTCTGGACGACTCAAGCGCATACCTGTCGTGAGCGGCGAGCATGCGCCAGACACGATTTACGGCCGTGTCACCGACGCGCTTCGCGACGGCAGCCTCGAAGAGTCGGCGTCGCTCACGTTGGATGGGGCTCGCTCACACGTCATGTTGTGCGGAAATCCCGCGATGATTCAGGAGATGATCGCGCTCTTGGGAACGAAGGGCCTGCGCAAGCACCGCCAACGAAATCCGGGGCACATCACCGCTGAAAAGTACTGGTAGCGTCGGCGCTCTACGCGCGGCCGTAGACGGGGATCAGCGCTCCCGAGATGTCGCGCGCGTCATCGGAGAGCAGAAATCCGATCACGCCGGCCAAGGAGTCCGTGGATACCCAACGTTCCGTCTTGGCGCCGGGCATTGCCTGTCGGTTGACCCCGGTATCGATCGTGCTGGGCAGCACAGCGTTGACGCGTACGCCGTCGTTCAACGTCTCGGCCGCGATCGCCTGCACGAGTGCCATCAACGCGGCCTTGCTCGCTGCGTAGGCAGCCGCGCCCGCGCTCTCCCAAGGTCTCAATGCTGCGCGCGAGCCGACCACGACCACGCTGCCGGCCCGGCGCGCGACGAGAGGCGGCAAGACCGCTTGCAGCGCGACGTGTGCACTCTCGAGGTTGGCGTCGAGCATTTCGCGCCACGCTGCGGTTGCGGCCGGCTCGTGCAGGCGCGCGCCACCCTTCCAACCGCCGGCGGTGAGGACCGCGCCGGCGATTTCCACACCCTTCAGTGCGCTTTCCCAGGCGGGGAGTTCGCCAAGATCGAACGAAAGCGTGCGACAGTGCAGGATTTGGCCGACGGCTTGCGCGAGTTTCGCTTCGCCGCCCGCGCGACCGATCGCGATCACGTGGTGCCCAGCAGCGGCCAGCATCTTGACGACCGCTGCGCCGAGCGCGCCGCTCGCACCCGTCACGACGATTTCCGCGGGCATTTACCGATTCCTAAAAGACGACGCCGAGCGAAAAGCGCACGAGCAGGTCGAATGGGTATAGGGGACTGTGCAGATCGACGAAGGTTTGGTGCAAATGGTCGGTTGCGATCACGTATTGATCGTTGCGGCAGTCCGTTTGGTAGCCGCCGCCCGCGCCGAGCGCTGCATTCCAGCAGCGGTTCTGTTTGTTCAGTTCGTAGCCCACACCGATTCCACCCGCGAG
>DASXKQ010000325.1:0-7414 GCA_036496745.1 Polyangiaceae bacterium | reverse complement strand
AGAATCGATTGTGGGCTCGAGTTGATCGTCGAAGCGCTATTGGTGTTGGGATCTCGAGGACCCTGGGTGCCGTTCCTCCAATAGTCGGCGTTGTGGTTGATGGACGTGTAGTCGGCCTCGAGCGCGAGGTTGAAGCCGCCGTAGCCCGTCGTGCGCGCCGAGTGCATGGCGCTCGGCGCGAGCGCGAATGCAAACTGGTTGATGAGCCGCTTGAAGGCGCGATTGTCCGGAACGCACGCCGCGACCTGCGGTTGGGGCCCGAGGGATTGGCCCTGCGCGTTGACCTTATCGTTTATTTGGCCGTTGATTGCGCACGGGCTGTTCGGAGAACCGGTGGCGGTCGTAAAGAGCCGCTCGAGCGCCGGGTCCATCGGCTCCGCTCCAGCCACGGCGGTCGCAGACAGCAGCAACGAGCCGACCAAGAAGCTTGCAAAGCGAGCGCTCATCATCGACGGTCCAAAGGGCGTCCGGGCGAGGCTACTTGCCGCGCGGGATTTACGTCAAGCAAGGCGTGGGGCAAGACGCGAAGCGGTTGCCAGGCCCCCCGACCGGGCCAGGGGCCGCTAATCTCGCAGAGTGACCACGATGTCCGACGAGTCCGACTATCCCCTACGTTTCGGCTCGCCTGCACGCCCGTTCCACGTCGTGCTGGTCGAGCCGGAAATCCCGCCCAACACGGGCAATGTCGCCCGCCTTTGCGCTGCTACGGGTGCTCCGCTGCACTTGGTGGGCAACCTAGGGTTCAGCATCGACGAACACGCGGTACGCCGCGCTGGTCTCGACTACTGGCATCTCGTCGAGGTGATCCGCCACGAGACGTTCGACGACGCAGAACGAGCGATTCGCCTCCGATCCCCCGAGCGCAAGCCCCGACTCTGGCTATTTAGCAGCCACGCACGGAAGAGCTATCTGGATGTGCGCTTCGAGTTCGGCGACGCTTTGGTGTTTGGGAAAGAGAGCGTCGGGCTGCCCGATACGCTGATCGCCGAGAGACGAGACGACGTGATCGGCATTCCGATGCTCGGCAAAATCCGCTCGCACAACTTGGCAAACTCGGTCGCCATCGCGCTGTACGAGGCGCTTCGCCAAAATGGCGCCCTCGACGCGCGTGCTCAGTGAATGCTGAGCGTGGGTTCGGCTTCGCGAAAGTCGGCGTGGACGCTGCGGCTCGCGCCAGCAACTAGAAAAATCTGAGTGCTCAGCGGGCGGCCTAGAGTCTGGCTCTGAAAGGTGATCTGGTATTGACCGAACGGCACTTTGAGCTCGACCACCGGCGTATCGCGCACCTCATGAATCCGCGCGCCATCGACATGCACGGTCGCTCGCGGATCCGCGGTGAGCTTGAGCGTGGCCACGGTCGAGGGATCCAACGGCTCGGCGCTGTGCGCGCTGCTCGGTCGAGCTGCCGAAATTGCCGGCGGACGAGGGCTAGACGAGGGCCTGGTGTCCGCACTGAACGCGGGCACGGGGGCTGCGGGCGCCACGATCGGCGCTGATGACACGGCTTGCGTGGTAGCCGTCGAGGCGGTCGAGATTGGCGGTGGCGGGATTGGAGCGCGGCGTGCGAGTACGCCGACTCCAATGCCGACCAGCGCCGCCAACCCGACGACAAACACCGTGCCCAGCGTGCGTCGCGCAGGTCGCGTACGCTGATTCGCGCTGATGGCGGGTGGCTCGACCCCGTCGCTCGATGTCTCGTCGTCGGGCGTCTCGGCTGGGTCTCTGTCCGGGGGCGGCGTGGAAAGTCGTCGCGTCCAAACCTCGATGTCCTCACGCGCGGCGAAGGTCTTGGTCACGGGAGATGCTGCCTGCTCACCGAGCAACGGGGTAACACGTGCGCTGCTTGGCACACGCGGCGTCGCTACGCTTGACGGCACTTCCCCGGGGAGCCATGGGCTCGACGAGCGCGATCGCCGGCGCGCGCGCTGCACGCGTGCTCCGAGCCGTCGCGCTACGTCGCCCATATCCTCGCTGCGCAAGAACTCACGCAGTGGGCGCGCGAGTTGCTCCGCGTCGCTCGGCCGCTTTTCTGGAGCGAGTGCGACCGCGGTCGCCATGAGCTCCGCAACGGCTTCGAGCTTCGGCTCGTGTCGATCCACCCGCGCGAGAGGAAGCTGCAACGCACGCTCGCTTTCTTCGGCGGTCGCGCGTCGAAAGGGCGGATAACCCGTCCAGGCCTCGATCAGCAGCGCTCCAACAGCAAAGACGTCCGCCGTCGGTCCGAGTTCCGCGCCCCTCAATTGCTCGGGCGGCATATGCCCCGGCGAACCGAACACTTCGCGCTGCCCGCCGTCCGGGGTTGGGCCGGCCGGGGCTGCGATCCCAAAGTCAATCAAGCGGACCGCCCCCTCGTCGTCGATCAGCACGTTGCGCGGGGTCACATCGCGATGCACGATCTTCGCCCGCCGATGCGCGTAGTCCAAACCTCGACAGATCTCGACCCCCAAGTACGCGCCTTCCTCCGCCGAAAGCGGCCCCGTTTCTGCGATTACCTCCGACAGCGTGAGCCCTTCGCAGAACTCCATCGCGATGTAGTAGACACCTTGCTCGACGCCGAGCTCGTAGACCGGCACGATATTCGGGTGGCTAAGCTCGACCGCCGTTTTGGCTTCATCGACGAAGCGCGTAACGAAAGCGCTATCCGAGGCGAGCTCCGGACGGATTTGCTTGACCACCAGCCGCTTCTCGAAGCCGACCGCGCCGCGTAGCGTACCGAGGTACACACGCGCCATACCGCCCGCCGCGATCTCGCGCTCGAGCACGTACTTTCCGAAGATCTGCGGAAACATGCGCCCTTTTTATCTTAGCGCCCTTGGGCTGGCGTCGCTCCTTTTGGGATGCTCTACGTCTGACGTGCGGCAAATTGAGTGCGGTGCTCGACTTTCCGCTCGACCGCGTTCGCGGCCGTTGAAGGCTTGAACGCCCAGTCGCTTCAGCGTTTGAACCACTTGCCGAAAAGACCGCCCTCAGCGGGCTTCGACTTGTCAGACGCTTCCGCCTTGGCTGGAGACGGCGTGCTGCGTCTCATCTCGAAGAGCCGAATTTCCCGCTGCGCATCCACATGCCGCGGATCCTTGTCGACGATGAATCGAAAATCCGCCATCGCTCGACCCGGCTTGCCCAATTTCATCAGGACTTGCCCGCGGTACCAGCGAATTTTCAGGTTGTTGGGTTCAGAGTGGGCTGCTTTCTCCAGGCGGGCCAAGACACTCTCGAGGCTCGGATTCGGCTTGCCTGCCTCCAGCCAGGCCACCAACGCCAGGTAGTCGGCTTGTGTCGAATCGAGCTCGTGGGCCTTGCGCGCCTCTTCTTCGGCGCCGGCCAAGTTGCCGCGCTTCAAGAAGACCTCCGCCTTTTGAAAGGCCGTCACCGCTTGCACGACACGCTGGACTTGTTCCTGTTCCTCCATACTGACGTTGGCTTGCTGTAGCGATTCATCGTAACTCCGCCGCTGCGTCGGATCTGACAAGACTTGATGCGCCTCGCTCATGCGCGCGAACGCGCGTGTCGCGAGATCCTTCACGTCCGCCAGCTCCGGTCCGAGACGATCGGGGTGCCACCGCTTAGCAAGCTGAAAAAACGCAGCCTGAATGGCGGTGGCCGGTGCATCTGCTTGCATGCCCAATACGGCGTAGTGTGTACCGTCCGCCGACGCAGCGCGTTCGCGAATCTCCGCTTTGAACGCCGCCGTTTCGGGGCTCTCAATCGCGACGGGCGCTGGCTCGACCACGACGCGTTCGGGCTCGTGCTCACTGGGCGGTGTGCGGGCGGGAACATGCGCCGGAGCTGGCGTCGGCGTCGGCTTCGGCTTCGGTGCGGGCGCAGCCGCGGGACGACTCGGGATCGCAATCCGCGACGATGACGGAGCTTCGTCGACTCCAACAGGCTCGACGCCCGGGATCTTGCCGTCCAGCTGTCGTGTCAGAATCAAAGTGTAAACCAGTGTTCTGACCAGAGTCTCGTCTGCCAGCTCGCGTCCGAGGAGCTCGGGCAGCGGCTGCGGTTTGGCGCGCAGCACGTCGATTACGGCGTGTTCCCGGGGCTCGAAATGAAAACGGCGAATCGGCGCGTCGACATGGAGAACAATCGGTAGGTCGCCGAGGCGCGCCAGTACATCGGCCCGATGCGCCGGATGGGCGTGTTCGCGTAGTCCGCGCCAGATCAGCGCCAGGGGTTTGGCTCTTACGTTCCCAGCGCCCCATTGCGACAAAAAATTGATGCCGTCGTAGTAGCCAAAAGCCGTTCGCGGAGGCAGGTCGAAGAGCCATAGCACCTGACGCATGACCTGCTCGCGCAGGCCCTCTCGCAGCGTTCGCTCGTCGATGGCTCGGGCGGCCAGCAGCACTTGCCCGTGGAGCTGATGGTGCTCGAGCGCGCTCGCAAGCGTCGTGCTGCGGACCTCCTCCGAGATACTCTTCTGCGCGACCAAGAGCTCCGAAAGAAAGACTACGGGCTGTGCCACGCGGGCCTTCGCCGGGCTGCCCTCTTCCAAATAGACCGCGTGCTTTTGGCCGCTTGGTTCTTCGAATACCAAGCTCCCCGTCCATAGCCGATCCAACGCGTGCACCAGCAAATGGCCGAGTGGCGTGGTTTCGAGCAGACCCTTTGCGTTCGGAGCAGCGTCAGCCATGTGCGAAACGACTTACCCGAAAGCTAGCATTAGCCGCCTCGACCGTGCAGCGCGTTCGCACAAACCGCGCCGGAATGGTGCGGTGGTTGGCGCTACGCGCTTCCTTGGCTACCGTCTCGAGATGCCCCGTGGTCATATCTTAGTGGTGGACGATGAGGCGTCCATCCTGAGCACGCTCAAGGCTGCGCTCTCTCTCGAGGGTTATCAAGTGGACGTGGCAGGGGCGCTCTCGCTCGCGGATCAGCGACTAGCGAGACAAAGCTACGACATCATCTTGCTCGACGTCGCTTTGCCTGACGGAGACGGCCTCGACCTACTCTCAAAACTGCGCGCGGCCGGAAACGACGCGGTGGTGATCATGATGAGCGGGCACGCAACGATAGACGCCGCGGTGCGAGCGACCAAGCTCGGTGCCCTCGATTTTTTGGAGAAGCCGCTGTCGACGGACCGGCTTTTGCTGGTGCTGGAGAATGTACAGCGTTTGCTACGGGCAGAGGCCGAAGCACACGAGCTCCACGCGGAAGCGGGCCACCTCGACGAGCTGATCGGCGACAGCCGGGTGATGCGCGCGCTGCGCGAAACCGTACTGCGCGCTGCGCGTTCGAGCGCCAGCGTGCTCGTCCGTGGCGAGCGCGGCACGGGCAAGGAGCTCGTGGCGCGCGCCGTGCACCGTGCTTCGCCTCGCGCGAAGGCCGCACTCGAGAAGCTGAATTGCGCCGCAGTACCGGCCGAACTCATCGAAAGTGAGCTCTTCGGCCACGAGGCAGGCGCGTTCACGGGCGCAACCAAACAGCGCCGTGGCAAATTCGAGCGCGCACACGGCGGCACGTTGTTTCTCGACGAGGTTGGCGACATGCCGCTCTCGATGCAAGCCAAGCTGCTGCGCGTACTGCAAGAACAAGAAATCGAACGCGTCGGGGGCAATGCGACCTTGAAAGTGGACGTGCGCGTCGTCGCTGCCACCAACAAGGACCTCGACGAAGCCTGCAAAACCGGCAGCTTTCGAGCCGACCTCTTCGACCGATTGAACGTCATTCCGCTCGAGCTGCCGCCGCTGCGCGCGCGGCGCGAAGACATTCCGGTACTCGCAGAGCATTTTCTGAATGTCGCGAGACGCGCAAACGGCAGACCAAGCCTGCTGCTCACGCCCGAGGCGACCAACGCCCTCGCGCGTCACCCGTTCCCGGGCAATGTCCGCGAACTCCGCAACCTGATCGAACGCATCGTGATCCTAAATCCAGACGACCGAGTCACCGCAGCCGACGTGGAGCGCTCGATTGGCACCGTGACAGCAGCAGTCAGCGGCGGACTCTATCGACCAGGCGTGCCATTCCGAGTGCTCTCCGAGGATGCGGAACGAACCATCATCGAGGAAGCGCTCGCACATCACGCGGGCCAAATGGCGGCCACCGCACGGGCGCTTGGTCTCGAGCGGAGCCACCTCTACAAGAAATCGCGCGCACTCGGCTTGCGCGGTGACAAAGAAGACGACAGCGACGTCAGCTAGCCGGCCCAGCCGACGTTAGGGTCCCGCTTCACTCGCAGGTGCTTGTTCCAGATTTTGTGCGATGCGCGTATGTTCCGCCGCCTTTTTTAGCTGGCCTGTGCTGTGGTAGAGCGTGGATAGTGCGCGGTGCGCTTCGACCAGTTCCGCTGGTTCCGCGTCGCACAAGAGCGCGCTCTCTAGCTCGAAAATCGCTCGCTTCTTGTCGCCGGTTCTCGCGAGTGCGCGGCCAAACAGAAGGTGTGTAGCAAAGCCGTTCACGTCCGCGTAAACCGCCGCTTCACCCACGCGCACTGCCTCCGCGGGATCGCCCTGCTTCTCGTCGAGTAACCTGAGCAGCCTCCGGTATACCTTAGGTTCGTGCTGCTCTAGGCCCGCCAGCTTGGTCAGAGCTCCTATTTCGTCCAGCTGGTCTCCGGCCTTGCCGTACGAATCCGCGAGCGCGTATTCCGGGGCGGCTTGGGTGGGGTCAAAATGCGCCGCAGCCTCGAACGCAGCGCGTGACGCGGCCTCGTCGTTTGCGCCGAGCGTCGCGCCGAGCAGCATTTCCGTGGCGTACCCGTCGTGGCCTGCGGCGATGAGCTTGTGCAGATCCACAATGGCGCGGTCAGGGACGGCGTGGGCTTCGAGCTCCGCTTGGAGAAACAGCGCATCCGCATTGGCCGAATCGAGCGCGAGTGCCTTGCCAAGCTCGGCTTTCGCCGCGTCCAGTTGCTTCACTTGCAGTAGGGCGAGCGCATAGCGTAGGTGGTTCCGCGAATCGTTCGGGTTTCTCGCGATGTTCGCCTGGGCGGTTTCGATACGCCCTGCCCGACGCTCAGGCACGAACTGCGTCGCATAGCGAGCCAGGCGCTGCTCCAAGTATTGATGAAATTCCTGATCGAGCTCGGCCGGACTGTGTCCAAGCGCAGTCTGTACCACTTCGGGCGTGCGCTTCCCCTCGCCCCACAGCCGCAGCATCTCGGTCATCTTCGGCATGCCGTAGTGCTGAACCATCATGCCCAGGATCAAGCTCGACGCGTAGTAGGCGGTGGCCACGTCATTCAGCTCCTCCGCGCGCGTAAACGCGTGCGTCATGTCCGCCACCTGCGGCAGACGGCCGGCGCGCAGCGCTTGATACAAGTCCGGATCTTGCTCACGCACCCACTCCGGGCGCGCAACGATCGTCTCGTACTCGGCCAAGCCCTCGGTGAACCAGCGCGGGACGCGGCCGCGAGAGAGCTGGATGTGAAATACGTGCGAAAGCTCGTGCCAAAGCGTCATGCCCAGATTGAACGACT
>DASXKQ010000324.1:0-11223 GCA_036496745.1 Polyangiaceae bacterium | reverse complement strand
AACCCGCCGAAGAGGAAGAGGAAGAGGAAGAGGCAACCGAAGAGGCTGATGTCGACGATGCTGAAGAGGACGGCGTCGCAGTCGATTCCGGGTGGGACGCTGCGGCGAGTGACGGCGCTGGCAGCAACGGCGAATCCGAAGATGCCGAAGATGCCCCCGACGCCACGGACGGCCCTGTGCTCGAGGGTGCTACCCCGAGCAATGGAGCCGCTGTCGACGACGGAGTTTCTCGGCGACGACGTCGGCGCCGACGCCGTCGCGGTGGTCGTGGCGACGAGCGCCCGTTAGAATCAGTAGCAGCACCGGCCCGCATCAACGGCGCGCCACCCGCCGCAGCACGCGACGCACGCGGCAAAAGTGGCGCCGCACCCGCTCGCCCGGAAGCCCGCGGATCGCGCGACGCTCGCAGTAAGGATCGCCAGCAACGCGGCGGCCGAGACATTCGCAGCAAGAGCAGCGCGCGTGTGTCACGCTCTATCCCCATCACCGAGGTCGTCAAGGAAGGCGACGAAGTGATCGTGCAAATCTCGAAGGAGCCGATTGGCACCAAGGGGGCGCGTGTCACGAGCCACGTGTCGCTGCCAGGTCGCTACGTGGTTTACTTGCCGACCGTCGAGCACGTCGGTGTATCGAAGCGTATCGGCTCGTCGCGCGAACGAGCGCGTCTACGTGAGGTCGTCGACACCATGAAGCCCGCGTCCGGCGGCGTCATCGTGCGCACGGTCGCGGAAGGATTGACCAAGAAGTCGCTCAAGGCCGACATCGGCTATCTGGTCAAGCTGTGGGAGGAGGTTTCACGCAAGCACGAGGGCGCGAAGGCTCCCTCGATTCTCTACACCGAGCTCGATCTGGTACTGAAGACCGCGCGCGATCTCTTCACGGACGACATCGAAAGCATCGTGATCGACGACAAAGAGCAGTACGGCAGGCTCGTACGCTTCGTCGAGATGTTCATGCCGAACCGCGTGAAGGACATCCACTTTTACGCCGGAGACGAGCCAATCTTCGACGCTTACGGCATCGAAGACGAGATCGCTCGCGCTCTGAGTCGCAAGGTCCCTCTGCCAAGCGGAGGCTATCTGATCATCGATCAAGCCGAAGCGCTGACCGCGATCGACGTCAATACCGGACGCTACGTCGGTAAGGGCAGCAAGGACCTCGAGGAGACCGCGCTCAAGACCAATCTCGAGGCCGTGGAAGAGATCGCCTATCAACTGCGCTTCCGCAACATCGGCGGCCTGGTGATCCTGGATCTCATCGACATGGACGCCGCGCACAATCGCGACAAAGTATGGCGCTCACTCGAGCAATTGCTGGCCAAAGACAAGGCCAAGACCACGATCAACCGCATCAGCGAGCTTGGCCTGATCGAAATGACGCGCAAGCGCACGCGCGAGAGCCTGAACCGCACGATGCACGAGATGTGCTTTTACTGCGATGGCACCGGCCAGATTCAGTCGCGCACCACGATCGCGTACGAAATCCTGCGGCAGATCCGGCGCGAGCGGCAGAATCTGCCCGGCTACTCGGTGATGGTCAACGCCCATCCGGCCGTCGTCGATCTCATGCTCGGCGACGAAAAAGCCGCGGTCGTGGAGGCTGAAAAACGCTACATGCGACGTATCGAGTTTACGCCGCACCGCGAGTACCATATCGAACAGTTCGATCTGCAAGGCAAGTAACGGGAGCATCATCGGTGTCCGAAGCGCGAAGCAGCGAACGCGTCACGATCAACAAGGAATTCGAATCCTTCGATCAGTTCATTCGCGAATACGTCACCAATATTTCGCGCTCGGGTGCCTTCATCAAGACCAGCACGCCGCTCCCAATCGGGACGGAGGTGGATCTCCGTTTCACGGTGGTGATGGACGGCATCGAAACCATCGAGGGCGTGGGCCTGGTAGTTCGCGTCGAAACGGACCCACCGGGCATGGGTCTCGTATTCAAACAACTCAGCGCATATTCGGCTCAGCTGATCGACAAGCTGCTCACCGCTCAAGACGCCCCCTAAGGCCGTACATCAGGCGGACACGGCACGTACGTTCAGCCGCGGCCGCGGACTTGCCGGCGCGCCTGTTTCGGCGTAAACGCGGGCGCCCATGTACATTCCTACTCGCAAGCCGCGCAAGACCGACCGCAAGCGCTCCAAGCGGTATCGCGCCAAGGTCGCCGCCAAGAATCGCAACCGCCACAAGCAGTTGCAACGCTAGTCGCTACGGCTGCTTCAAAGCTCGTCGTCGTCCGACGGGCCATGACTGATCGCGCGCAGCGCCGTGTCGCGATCGAAGCCTGCACGCGCCATCGCCGCGAGATCCTTTTGGCGCTTGTCAGCCCGCTCCGCCGAAGGACGATGCGGGCCGAGCCTCCGGCGTTTGGCGAAGGCTTGCGCAGCGGCCAGCTCGTCATTCGGCGCCGAGGCAGATAGAACTGCCTCCACCGCATCGGAGCTCACGCCCCTCGCGCGCAGTTTCATTTGAATCGCACGGCGTGAGGCACCTCGCTCTCGGAGGTGTTCGGCACAGTTCCGCGCAAAGCGCAGGTCGTCCAGCAACCCCGAAGCTTGATAGCGTTCGACGAGCTCGTCGATCCACTGCTTGGCGTTGCGACGGACTAGATCATCGTGACCAGGCGGAATCCGGCGAGCGAGCACGCTTCTCAGCCGAACCGCGGTACAATCGAAGCGATCCAAATAGCGCAGCGCCGCCGCCTCCAGCGCCGCTTTGGATAGCTCGCGTTGAGGCTTGCCTGCGCGCTTACCCGCTACGGGTCCCGTCACCCGCCGCGTTTGAGCTCGTTGAGCACGAGCTTGCTCACGGCTTTCAGCGTGTCGAACACACCAACGCCGCTGCGGGCGTTGGCTTCGTAGTCCGGAACGTTCATCGGGTTGATTAGGGGGCGAAGCTCCTCCACCGAAACAACGTTTGGCAGGTCGCGCTTATTGTACTGAATGACGTACGGGATCTTTTCCAGCGAATAGCCCTGCTCAGCCAGGTTCGTGCGCAAGTTTTCGACGCTCTCCTGGTTCGCCTCCAGGCGCTCCATTTGCGAGTCGGCCACGAAGATGACGCCGTCGACGCCCTTCAGGATCAGCTTGCGGCTCGCGTCGTAGAACACTTGGCCGGGCACCGTGTACAAATGGAAGCGCGTCTTGAACCCGCGAATCTCGCCGAGTGACAGTGGCAAGAAGTCGAAAAACAACGTGCGCTCGGTCTCCGTCGCTAGGCTTATCATCTTGCCCTTGGCGTCCGGGTTCGTGCGCTCGTAGATGTACTGCAAATTAGTCGTTTTCCCACAGAGACCGGGCCCGTAGTAGACGATCTTGCAGTTGATCTCCCGGGCCATGTAGTTGATGAAGCTCATCGCCCGGTGCCTCAGTCGTTGAAAAGGTTGTCGATGTCTTCGTCGGTGATCTCGGCGAACGGCGAGTCACTACCCGGCTCCTGCACCTTGCTGAGCAAAGCCTCGAAGATCCGATTCAGTTCGTCGCTGGCCTTCCTCACTCGCAACCGCACGAGACCGAGGCTCGACTTCGAGTCGAAAATAACCACGAGAATCACGCGGTTGCCAACCAACTGAATGTGGATGTTCGCCTTCTCGCCTTCGTGAAACTGCGTGGCGAACTCGTTTTCCCGGAGTAGCTTCGCGATACCACCAGTGGCAGCGATGTTACCTGCGGTGAGTGACGCCAGCGACGTGGTGTCGATGTTGTCCACTTCGCCGCTTGCGGCGATGAGCTGTCCGTTCTTATCGACGATGAAGACGACCTTGGCGTTCGCTTCCCTCACCAGGCGGTCAACGACCGTCTGGATTTGGTTGAACTCCTCCTCGTACATCACCATCTGGGGGTTGACCATCGCGAGCCTCCGCGAGCCCCCGACACAGTTCGGGGACTTGCTCTCCGTTCACGGAAAAATTTGTGGGAAATCCTGAGCCCCCACTTCTATATGACCGCCCTCAAGCCAGCAAGCCCCTCGCACTCCGTTCTCCGGCAACTCTCCGGCAACCGAGTTGCGACCGAAAAAAGTACCTCGAGCCGCCCACCCGGCTCTGATTTCCAGCCCAAAGGAATGGCCAAGCGCTAAAGCTAGCTGGCGCGAATGCCGATACGCTTGACCCGCTCGCAACCCAAAACGACCCCCGAGAACTCTCGACGGGTGGAAAGGCAGCCGACCGAGCGGACCAGAGTCGTCGCCTTGGCGCTGCTGGCTGCGCTGCTTGTGCCGCGCAGCGGCGCAGCCGAAGTGACCACGTTCCACCGAGACCTACAGCGCCTCACGCAGGACCTGGACGCAGCACGCGGACCGGCCGGCTACGGCGTCCTGCGCAGGATCTGGAACACGTGGGACCGCGCGGATCCGACGCAAGTCGAGGAAGTGCTGCTGCGCGCCAAAGCGGACAAGGGCTTGCCTGCGCCCGAACGCGCGTACGCCAGTGTTCTCGCAGCGTTGGCTCGCGCCAGGCGCGGCGACCTAAAGGCGGCGCGCGATCAAATCCGCGCGCTCGGCTACGTGGACCAATGGCTCGTCGTTGGACCGTTTGACAACGAAGGCAAAGCCGGATTGCAGACCGCGTCCGGGCCGGAGCCGGACTTGCTCAAGCCGATCGTCCCGGGCAAGGCATACACCGGCAAGGAGCGCCCCGTGCGATATCGGGCCGTTTCTTCGGCGTTTCCCTATGGCTTCGTCGACACGGGCTCGCTGGTCAGACCCGAGACCAAGGTGTGTGTATTCCTGACCAGCTTCGTGAGCTCGACCGCACATCAGGCGCACCCCGTGAGCCTGTGGGTCGGCGCAGGTGGTGCCTTCAAGACGTTCTGGAACGGGGTGCCGGTCCTGGAGGACGACCTCTATCGCAGCCACGACTACGATCGTTCTGCTGCGCTCGTCGAGCTCGAACCTGGACCAAACGAACTCACGATCAAGGTCTGCGGCGACGATCAATCGCCGGTCGGTTCCGTGCGTGTTGCGGACGCGAGCGGCATGCCCGATCCGAGCATTACCTTCTCGAACGATCTCACGCAGAGCCAAGCCTTCGCGAGCGCCGCGGAGAAACGTAAGCTCGGCAAGCCCAAGGCGAGCACGACGATACAGGGGCCGATTCAGGCGTTCGAACGCATCGCGTCGGCCAAGAGCGCCAAACCGGCGGATCTGGAGGCTTACGCGCGCTATCTCGCGGACACGGGCGGCGACGATCCGAGCAAACATCAAGCGCGTGACCTCGCCAAACGCGCCGCAGAGCTCGAACCGACCGTGGCCCGTCTGCTGCTCGCTGGACGCCTCGCCGAGGATCGCAATCAAAATGGCGATTGGCTCGAGAAAGCGGAAAAGCTCGCGGCCCGCGAGCGGGCTCCGAACCGCGAAGTGCTTTTGGCGCGTGCAATTGATCGACGCACGAGCCCCAATTGGCGCGACGCATTCCCATACTTCGAGCGCGTGCTGTCGCTCGATCCGGACGACGTGCTTGCGCTCCGCGGTCGCGTCGAGCTGTACAACCTCGCCGGTCTGCCACGTACCGCGCTCGACACCCTCGAACACGCGGTCATTCGCAATCCTAGCTCCGTGAATCTCTTGAACATGTACGCCTCGCAACTGCGCATGCTCGGACGAGCAACCGACGCGAGCGAGGTCGAGAGCCGGTATTCCTCGCTGCGCTTCGACGACGCCGGCTTCATCGGCTCCATGATCGACCTAGCCGTCGCCCGCCACGATCGCGCGGCCGCCGAACGTTGGGTCGAGCGTCTGATCGCGACGCACCCGGACGGCCTGTGGGCACTCGCCAGCGCGGCGCGTACCTATCGCTCGCTCGGTGAGACGGACCGCGCTGTCGCCATGTACCGACGCGCTCTCGAGCTCGCGCCCGAAGACACCACCACCTTGCGCGCTCTGGCGGAGCTAGATGGAGATCTCGGACACAAGGACGAACAACTCGCGCTCTTACGCGACATCCTGCGCATCAGGCCGCAAGATCGTCAGGTCCGTGACTATGTCGAGCACCTCGAGCCGCTGCAAGCGCGCGCCGACGAAGCGTACGCCTGGGCGCCCGAAAAATTCTTGAAGCAACGCTACGCGCCGCCGAACGGCCAAAATCGCCGCACGCTTCGGGATCTAACCGTCTCGACCGTGTTCGACAATGGTCTATCCAGTCAATACCGGCAGATCGTGTTTCAGCCGTTGACGGACGCCGCTGCCGCTGCCGCTCGGCAATATGCGTTCGGCTACGAATCCGATAGTCAGGTAGTGCAGCTACGCGGTGCGCGCGTGTACCGCGCGGACGGCCACGTCGACGAAGCGATCGAGTCGGGTGAAGGCCCCGCGGATGATCCCTCGATCGCGATGTATACGTCGGCGCGCACCTTCTACATCCAATTCCCGAGGCTCGAACCGGGTGACGTTGTCGAGCTGCGCTATCGCGTGGACGACGTGACGCAACACAACGACTTCGGCGACTACTTCGGCGAGGTCACCTCACTGCAAGAGCTCGACTCGGTGCGAAACGCGGAGTACGTGCTGATCACGCCCAAGCAGCGCACGTTTTACATCGACAGCAACGTGCCGAGGCTCGTGCAAAGTAGCGAAGTAGTCGGTAATCAGCGCATCTACCACTTCTTCGCGGACGAGATCCCGCCGGTTTTTCCAGAGCCCGCCATGCCGCCGCTTTCGGAGGTGCTCGGTTTCATCCACGTGTCCACCTACAAGAGCTGGCAAGATCTCGGGCACTGGTATTGGGGCCTCGTCAAAGACCAATTCGACCTAGACGACGAAACGCGCAAGCTTGCGCGCGAGATCACCAAGGGTAAGACGACCGAGCTCGACAAGATCAAGGCGGTCTACGACTGGGTCACTCGCAACACGCGCTACGTAGCGCTCGAGTTCGGCATCTACGGCTATAAGCCACGCCGCTGCGTGCAGACCGTGACGCGCGGTTGGGGTGATTGCAAGGACAAGGCCACCGTGCTGGTGACGCTGCTGAAAGAGCTCGGGATTCCCTCGACCTTGGTCGTGCTCCGCACACAGATGCGCGGTGATCTGAAATCGAATGTCGCAAGCTTCGCGCCCTTCGACCACGCCATCGCGTACGTACCCTCTCAAAACCTATACCTGGACGGGACCGCCGAGCACACCGGGATCTATGAGCTGCCGCGCATGGATATCGGTGCGCTCGCGCTCTTGGTGAACGAGGGCAAAACGGAGCTCGTTCACGTCACCGCGCCTGCCGCGGAACATAACTTCGTGCGTCGCGAGCTGCGAGCACAGCTCGCCCGCAGCGGCGACGCCAAACTCGAGCTCGACTATTCGACGGGCGGCTACAACGCCGCCGAATGGCGCAATCAGTACCACGCAGAGTCAACGCGCAACGAGCGCATCAACAACGACCTCGGCCGGGAATTTCCAGGCTTCGAGATCACAGCTGGGGCACAGGGTGTCGTCGCGAGCGACCTCGACAATGTCGAAGAGCCCGTGAAGATCAAAGTGCGCGGCAGCGCCCCAGCCTTCGCGCGCCACGAAGGCAAGCAGCTCAGCATGGCGGTCACCAACTCATTCCGGCTGACGCCTAGCTACGCCTCGCTTTCACAGCGGCGTCACGACCTCCGTTTGCTCTCCTTTTCTACGCTGGAGGACGTGTTTACAATCAAGCTTCCGCCCGGTATGAAGATCAACTCAGCGCCTGAAAATGTGAATATCGAGAGCCCGTTCGGGTCGTATTCGGTCGCCGTGCAGAGCGAACGAGACCAGGTCGTCGTCACCACGCGGCTCGCGGTCAAAGTCGATCGCGTCGCTCCCAAGGACTACGCTGCGTGGAAACGCTTCTGTGAAGATGCGGATCGCGCATTGAGCACGCGCCTGGTGATCGAGTGAAGGCCTGGCGACGATTTGCGTGCCTGCTTTCACTAGTGGTGGCGAGCGGGTTTGGCTGCGCAGCCCACGCCACGCGCGCGCCGCAGGACGGCGTGGACGTGCTGCGAAAGCGCGCTGAAAATAGCCGCAACCGCGGTGTCGTCGGTTCCTGGCTGATGGCCGAACTCGTCTCGCCCGGCGGTTCCAGTGCGCGGGCCAAGCTTGCGCGCGCAAAGCTCGCCACGCTTCCCGGCAAAGACATGGTCGCCGAGCTGGCGATCGGCATCGACTCCTCGAGCCATGGACAGTTCCGCGAAGTGTCGGACCACTTTCTCGACGCGTTACAGCTCGCGCGCGACTCCGACGATCCGCGCGCGGCGTTCGTGGCTTGGTTTTCCGCGCACCAAGCCGTTGCGTTCCGACACAACGCCAAGGATCTGTGGGCGCGCTGGAAGCCCTTCGTCGAAGCCGCTATTCGGGACCCTCGAAACATCGGCTGGCGCGCGCGGGAGGAACTCGTCGATTGGTGGCGCTTCGAAGCCTTCCAGAACGCCGAGAAGGGCTTCGATGATTCCGCCGCGGATCTGCACGGCTGCGTTAAAGAGCTGCGCGTCGCGGGTCCCTTCGGCCGGAACGTCGCAAGCGACGCGCTGCGCTCGTTCCCTGCGGAGGCTGCCGGTCCTTGGCCTCGCCGCTGGGACGCCGACCCGGGCGTCGACGAAGCGCCGCGAGTGCTCACGCTCAAGCGCACCGGTTGCGGCTTCGCGATCGACGAACCCGTGAGCCCAGGCGTCTTTTATCTGGAAACCTTCGTCGATCTGCCGGACGCCACCGAGCTCCTGATCGCGCCGCAGAATGCATTTTCGATCTGGGTCGACGATCACCAAGTCGAACTCAGAGACCCGCGTATCTGGGGAGTTTGGACGCGGCTCGGCGTGCGCGTGAAGGTCGCGCGCGGACGACATCGCATTTTGGCGCGCGTTGGCGAGCCGCGCATCGCGCTGCGGCTACTTCACGCCGACGGACGCCCGCTCGGCATCGCTACCAGCGCCGACGCAACCGCACCCTACTCGCTCCTTCTGCCGCAGGTCATTCCGGGCGGCAACGTGTTCGACGCTTACTTGACGCACGGCGTGCTGAGCGACCCGCACGATGATTTGATCCGCTACACGGGCGCTTTCCTCGCGCACCTCGAGGGCCAAAGTGACGTAGCCTCCGTCTTGCTCGAGCCCCTGCTGGACGACCCTGAGCGCGCGACCGGTCCTGTATTGGCCGCCGCGGCCGTGTTCACCAACAAAGATCCGATCTTCGGGCAGAGCCAGCATCGCGATCTGATGCGCGATCTGCACGAACGCGCGGCCGCCAAGGATCCCAAGCTATGGGCCCCGGCGCTGGCCCTCGCTGTATGGGAAGCGGAAAAGAGCGGGCTCACCGAAGGGGTTCGTCGGGTCGGTCCATTAGTCGACGCGTATCCGGACGTGCCCGACGTGCTCGGCGCTCTCGCCAGCATGTACAGCGATCTCGGCTGGACTTCCGAGCATTCGACGGCCGTACGTGAGCTCGCGCGCCGCTTTCCCGAGGACCCGGAAGCCCTTGCCGGCGCGGTCGAGGCATTCGACGCAATGGGTGAGGGCAAGACAGCCGATGCTCTCGTGGAGCGAGTCAGAAAACTCGACCCAGACAGCGAGCTCACGCTTGCGCGCGCTCTCACGCAGCAGGACTACCCGGCGGCGCTCGCCGAGCTCAAGCGCATCGGCGCGCGCAGACCCGAGCGCAAGGACATCACCGAGCGCATCTACGACGTGATGGTGCGCGCCGGTAACGAGCAAGAGAGCTGGAACAAGCTCGAGGCCGCCATCAAGCAGAACCCGCGCAACGAACGCGCCCGCCTGGATCTGGCCGATGCGCGCTACGCGACCGGCAAGCACGATGCGCTGGTGCGTGCGCTGGTCGAGGCCGTCGGGGGTGGCTCGACAACCGGCCTGCTCGAACAAGCGCTCGACTTGGTGGAGGGTTCGAGCGAGCTCGAGCCCTATCGGCTCAAAGCGCAGCCGATCATCGATGAATACGAAAAATCAGGTGTCATCCTACCGGGCACCGCCGCGCGTGTGCTCGACTACGCAGCCTTCTGGGTGCATGCAGACGGCTCGAATCGCATGCTCGAGCATGAGTTGATCAAGGTGCAGAGCGCGGAAGCCATCACGTCCATGGCCGAGCAGCAGCTGCAAAGCGGCCTGATTTTGCATTTACGCGTGATCAAACGCGACGGCAGCACGCTCGAGCCAGAACTCGTCGAAGGTAAGCCGACCGTCACGATGCCGCATCTCGAGGTCGGCGACTACATCGAGACGGAGCGCATCGAGAGCAATCCGGGTGACGGCCGACGCGGTCTCCACTACACCGGCCCGCGTTGGTTCTTCCGCGAAGAGAACATCGCCTACGCGCGCAGTGAACTGGTCGTGATCTCGCCCAAGAGCAAGCCACTCTTGATCGAGACCAGCAACGACGTGCCCAAGCCAACCATCACAGAGGATGGCCCGCTGGTAGTCCGTCGCTGGATTGCGCACGACAGCCCCGCCGCACCGGTCGAGCCGTTCGGAGCGCCGGTCACCGAGTTTTTGCCCAGCGTTCAGCTCGGTTGGGGCGTAAGTCTGCCTGACAACCTGCGATCGATGGCCGACGCGGTTTCGGACCTGACCCCGATCGACCCACGCATCGTCCGGATTGCGGAGCACTTGATCTCGCCGCTGCCACCCACAGCGGAGACCGAACGCGCCAAGCGGCTTTATCGCTGGGTCAGCGCGAACATCCAAGACGGCGACGAAAATGACGGGCGTCGCGTGATCATCAGCAAGAACGGCAATCAATGGCACGGCTACATCGCCCTGTGCCACGCGCTCGGCATCCCCGTCAGTTACGCGGTCGCTCAGAACCGCCTCAGCCTACCAGCGAGCGGACCTTTCTCGGAGGCCGCTCTATTCACGTTGCCCCTCTTGCGGACCGGTCGCGGACCTAACGCCACCTGGCTCAGCATGGGTGGCAAATACACACCGTTCGCGTACGTCCCCGCGGAGGCGCGCGGCATGCCCGCTTACGTGCTCAGCGGGGAGCGGCCCGAGGCAACGCTCGTTCCGAGCGCGGGAGCATTGGACAACATTCGCTACGAGGGAACGCTAACCGTCGAGGCCGATGGCGCGGCCGCAATCGAGCTTTCCGTGAGTTTCTCAGGGAAATATGGGATGGGCTTGCGCAATGCCCTCTCGGAGATCCCCGAGGATCAGCTGCACGACGTGCTCGAATCACGCCTGCTCGGTCCTGAGCTGCGCGGTCTCGAACTCAGCAAGTATGCGCTCGAACACTTTGACGACGCGGACGAACCGCTGGTGCT
>DASXKQ010000323.1:0-7771 GCA_036496745.1 Polyangiaceae bacterium | reverse complement strand
CAACCGGGCGAAAGCTCGATCGGGTACACGACCGTGACGACGCCGCCCTCGGGCTGGTAGAACTTGAGCGTGCGAAAGCTAGAGACGATGCATTGCGCGACGTCGGGATCCGGCAGCGTCGAGCTGTCGAGCCTGGCGTCCGAGACATTGCCGCCGCGGTCGATCACGAAGCGCGTGGTGATCCTGCCCGCGAGGTTTGGATTTTTAGCGAGCCCGCGTTCGTAGCATTGGCGGAAAAGGCCGAAGCTCTTGCGCACAATGCTTTGAATCAGTTCGGGGGGGAGGCGCCCGGAGACGATTCGTGCGCCGAATAGCGGGTCGTCGTCTGTCGAATCTTCAGACGCGATGAGCAACCGCACCCAAGGGGTCTGCTTGCATGGACGTGCGTGCTGCACGGCTCGCAGCGCGCCGAGCACGTCTCGCATCGGGAGTTCACGGGGAGCCTCGAACGCGAGATCATCGCATGGCGCGGCGTTCCACGGGCCCGCTATGGTCTTCGAAAGATTGGCGGGGAGCGTTGCCAATGAGCTCTTTAGGATTTCTTGCTTCGCGCTTTTGTTTTGACTTGCATCTCCCTTGAACCAGTCGAGCGTCGCTCGATCGGCTCGCACACGCAGTGCCAGCCATTGGCTGCTGATGGGTGCCGGCTGACTTGCGGTCGGACCGAGTTCACTCGCGGCTGCCTCGTGTGGAAGGACGAGCTTCAGCGACGTGCCGTTGCCTCGAACTTCGACATTCGGATAGCCGCTGACGGCGGCAGCGTTCAATACGGTTGCCGCGTCTCCGTAGGTCGTCGTATCGCTTAGCTCAACGAGCAGTTGGCGCGGGGGTGTGCCGCCCCGTTCCGCTCGAGTTTAGCAGATATGGCCGCATGACTTATGTCAATACAGTCGTATTGACAGCGTGCCTAGCTCGAGCCAGATTGGTCACGTCGTGAAAAAGAGCGCGCAAATCCAGCTTCGCGTGACGCCCGGGCAAAAAGCGGACTTGGTGCGGCGCGCTCGCGCGAGCGGGCTCGATCTGACCGCGTGGATGCTCCACAGCCTCATCCCGGGCGAGCGCTCCCGCTTCCTCGCCTTGGTTCGTTCCTTGGCGGCAAGCTCTCATGCCAGTTACGTGCTTGCGGAGCTACACGATCTGCTCGCGAGTCTTGCCCAGGCCACGTTCATGACCGTCGTAGACGGCCTGCCTGCAACCACTCTCGACGACCTTCGCGGAAATCAGCTGGCGGCGATGGTGGAGACGAGGGCGGCTCAGCTCCGCGTGCAGCCGCCGTCTTGGGTCGCGCAAATAGAGCCCCTTCGAGTCCCCTGGTTTGCGAGCGAGCTCATGTCCTTGCGCCTGCACCTCTTATGCAACTCGCCTCCGGCGTTTCGGAGCCGCAATCTGTTCGTCGATTCGACGGTTGGTGACCGCGTCTGATGGCTGCGTTCCTATCTGCTGAGCGAATCAACGAGCTGTTCCACGCTCTCGATGCGGAGCTTCGTCGAACGGAAGTGACCGGCGAGCTATACGTGGTGGGCGGGGCTGTGCTGTGTCTCGCGCTTCACGCTCGGCCCGCCACGCGCGATGTCGATGCGTATTTCGAGCCCGCCAAGGCCGTTCGCCAAGCGGCGGCCCGCGTGGCCTCGCAGCACGACGTGCCCGAGCATTGGTTGAACGACGCGGTCAAAGGGTTCCTCAGTGCGCACGGCAAGTTCCAGCCGTTTCTCGAGCTGCCGAATCTGCGCGTGCTGATCGCGCAACCCGATTACCTGTTGGCCATGAAGTGCCTTTCTTTTCGGCTCGGCGCCGAGTTTCAAGACGAGGCCGACGTGCGCTTCCTGCTGCGCTATTTGAACATCGAGAAATACGAGACGGCGCTCGAGGTGATCATCCGCTACTACCCGCGCGAACGCTTTCCGCAAAAGGCGTTCTACGCGCTCGAAGAAATTCTGAGCCACTGAGCGAGACACTCGGGCATCGTCGTGCAAGGATCGTCACATGCGCGGAAAATTCACGTTCGCGACCCGTAAGAGCCCGCTCGCGCTGGCGCAATCGCGCGCGTTCGTCGCGCGGCTTTCGGCGGCGCATCCCGGCGTTGCCTTCGCGGAGCTGCACATCACGACCAGCGGGGACCGCATTCAAGATCGTCCGCTCAACGAGATCGGCGGCAAGGGTTTGTTCGTCAAGGAGATCGAAGAAGCGTTGCTCGACGGCCGCGCGGATTTTGCCGTGCATTCGTCGAAAGACGTGCCGCCGGAGCTCGCCCCCGGGCTCGCCATCGAGTGTTTTCCCGAGCGCGTCGATGCGCGCGATGTGCTGGTGACGGCGAGCGGCCTACAGCTCGATTCACTCCCGGCGGGCAGTCGGATCGGGACCACCTCACTGCGCCGCCGGGTGCAGCTCGCCGCGCTGCGCCCGGACCTTCAATTTCTTCCCCTGCGCGGTAACGTCGATACACGGCTGCGCAAGTGCCGCGAGGGGCAGGTCGACGCCGTGGTGCTCGCGCGGGCGGGTTTGCTCCGCCTCGAGCTCGACGCGGGCTCGGTGGAAGTGCTCGAGGTAACGCGCTCGCTGCCTGCGGTCGGCCAGGGTGCGCTCGCGATCGAGCAGCGGACGGGCGACGTTGAGGTCAGCGAGCTACTCGCGCCGCTTTCCCATTCGGACACGAAAATTGCGGTCTTGGCCGAGCGCGGCGTGCTGCGCGCTGTCGAGGGCGATTGTCAGACGCCGGTGGCCGCCTACGCAGAGCGACGCGGCAGCCAAATCTGGCTGCGCGCGCTGCTTGCCGAGCCGGACGGCTCGCAGCTGCGTCGCGACGAGTGCCTCGCCGCATGGCCGGAGACGCCGGCGTCGGCCGCGGAGCTCGGCGAAATGCTCGGGAAAAAGCTGCGTGCCGCGGGGCAGCCGAGATAGCGGGTCACGCGGGTTCGTAGGCCTTTTCTGGCCGGCGTAAGGTGGTACAGTGCCCGCCATGTTCGCCCGCCGTTTCGCCTCAGTCAGTTTTATTTTCGCGCTTTCCGCTCCGTTCATGCTCGGACTCACCGCGTGTGCGTCGGGCACTCCGGAGGCGCAGCACTCCAACGTCAAGCCGGGGCCCATGCCCTCCGGCGCCGAGTGGCAAGGCGTTTACTACAGCCAGCTCTACGGCAACTTGCATCTGCTCGCAGAGGGCAAGACCGCGCAGGGCGCCTGGCGCGTCACGGCCGGCGATGCGTACGGCGAGCTCTCCGGTGAAATCGACGGGAACCTGCTGCGCTACGAGTGGACCCAACATAAGATTGGCCAGATTGGCGGCGGCGCCAACAGTAAGGGTAAAGGCTACTTCGTTTACCAGCCGATCAAAGAGGGTGAAGCCCAGACGATCGCCGGCGAATGGGGCCTGAACGACAGCGACGCGGGCAACAAGTGGGACGCCGTGAAGCAGAAGAACATGGAGCCCAATCCCAAGTCCGTGAAGCCCGACGAGATCGAAGGCCGCATGAACGCCGGCGGTTGGGACAAGGACGAGAGCAGCGGGGACGACGATAAGAAGAAGAAGGACGACGACTCGAATTAGTTTGTTTCTTGCGAGTGGCTTCGCCCGCGAGCCTCGCGACTCTTCCGATTGATGGAAAACAGGCGCCCGGGTTCGAGAGTTTGTCTCGCGAGTGGCTTTGCCCGGAGGCTTTGCGACTCTTCCGATTGATGGAAAGCAGGCGCCCGGGTTCGCCGGTCCTTTTGTGGGTCTCGGCCTCGATTGCCGATCGTGATCTTTTCTTCCAAGACCCTGCACGTCGATCCGGTTTTCAGAGGGGCGAGCCGGTAGGCTTTTTTTAGGGCGAACCTGTGGGTTGTTCGAGGCGTGCCGCTGAGTTATGCCCAGCAGCAAAGCCCCGATGAATAAATCTGAAGCCACCAAAGGCCTCCAATTCCGCGAGCCCCCGATTTTCGAGCGCGGTGCGCCGGGTCGTTCGGGTGCGTCGCTGGGCGCGCTCGATGTCCCGGCGGTCGATCTCGAGCAGGCGCTGGGCGAGCTCGTGCGCCGCTCGCCTGCCGAGTTGCCCGAGGTGAGTGAGCCGGAGGCCGTGCGTCACTTCGTGCGCTTGAGCCAGTGGAACTTCAGCATCGATACGCAGTTTTATCCGCTCGGCTCGTGCACCATGAAGCACAACCCGAAGGTGAACGAGTGGGCGGCGCGTCTCGACGGCTTCGCCAAGTTGCACCCGCTGACTCCGCCTCATCTCGCGCAGGGTGCGCTCGAGTTGATGTTCCGCTTGCAGGGTCTGCTCGCCGAGATCGTGGGCATGGACGGCGTGAGCTTGCAGCCGGCGGCGGGCGCGCAGGGTGAGCTCACTGGTTTGATGATGATCCGCGCGTATCACAAGTCGCGCGGGCGTATGCCGCGCAAGGTGTTCATCCCCGACAGCGCGCACGGCACGAATCCCGCGAGTTGCGCGCTGAATGGCTTCGAGGCCGTGCCCTTTCCGGCGGGCCCGAACGGCATCGTCGAGCCGCAGACGCTCGCCAAGGCCCTCGAAACCGCGCCGGACGACGTGGCGGGGCTGATGCTCACGAATCCGAACACGCTCGGTTTGTACGAAAGCGCGATGCCCGAGCTCGCGAAGCTCGTGCACGACAAGGGCGGCCTCGTCTACGGCGACGGCGCGAACATGAACGCCGTGCTCGGCCGCGCGCGCCCGGGCGACGCGGGTGTGGACGTGATGCAGTACAACCTGCACAAGACCTTCACCACGCCGCACGGCGGGGGTGGCCCTGGCTCCGGCCCCGTCGCGTTCAAGAGCATTCTCGAACCGTTTCAACCGCTGCCGGTCGTGAGGCGCGACGGTGACTATTTCGTGATCGACTCGGATCGCAAAGACAGCGTTGGCAAGGTGCGCTCGTTCCTGGGTAATTTCGGGATGATGGTGCGCGCATACGCCTATATCCGCGAGCTCGGCGCCGAGGGCCTGAAGAGCGTGAGCGACTTGGCCGTGTTGAACGCCAACTACATCGCAGCCACCATGCGTGGTATTTTGCCGCTCGCCTTCGAGACACCGATGCTGCACGAAGCCGTGTTCACCGACAAAGCGCTGGAGGCGAAGACCGGCATCAAGACGCTCGACGTCGCCAAGCGCTTGATCGACTACGGCTTCCACCCGCCGACCGTGTATTTCCCGCTGGTCGTGCGCGGCGCGCTGATGATCGAACCGACGGAGACCGAAACCAAGCAAACCATCGACTCGTTCGTGGACGCCATGCGCACCATCGTGCGCGAGGCGGAAGAGTCGCCGGAGGTCGTGAAGGGCGCGCCACACCTCACGCGGCTCGGTCGTTTGGACGAGGCGCGCGCCGCGCGCAAGCCGCGGCTGCGTTGGTCCAAAGCTCCGGTAACGGAATGACTCCCACGCGCGACAACGCGTCCGGCAAGCTCGACACGCACCAGAAGGCGCTCGCGGTCAACCTCGATACGCGCCGCTACGGCACGTTTGCCGAGATCGGCGCGGGGCAAGAGGTCGTGCGCTGGTTTTTCCGCGTCGGCGGCGCCGCGGGCACCATCGCCAAGAGCATCTCGGCCTACGACATGGCCGTCAGTGACGCGATCTACGGGCACACCGAGCGCTATGTGGCCCGCAAGCGACTGCAGAGCATGCTCGACTACGAGCATGAGTTGAATCTCAAGCGGCTGCGTGAAGCGCGCGGCGACACGACCGCGTTCTTCGTGTTCGCCGACACCGTTTCCGCTCGCAATTTCAAGGGGACCAACGAGTGTCACGGCTGGATGGGCGTGAAGTTCCAGGCGCACCCACGCGATCAAGACAGCCAGATCATCATGCACGTGCGCATGCTGGATATCGAAAATCAGCTGCAACAAGAGGCGCTCGGCATCGTCGGCGTGAACTTGCTGCACGGCGCGTGCATGCTGCACCACGATCCGGAAAAGCTGCTCGAATCGCTGCTCGACAACCTGAGCACCGATCGCATCGAAATCGACATGATCGAGTTCTCGGGGATCGAGTTCCGTCACGTCGACAATCGCATGATGAGCTTGCGCCTGGTGCAGCTCGGGTTGACCGGCGCCGCCATGTTCGGCGCGCGCGGCGAGGTCTTGCAACCGTCGGAGGTGCTGCACAGAAAGCCGGTGCTGGTCGAACGCGGCAGCTTCCGCCCCGTCACGCGCGTCAACATCGACATGCTGCGCGCCGCGGAAGAAGCATTCGGCAAGGCGCTCGGGCCGGAGCAGGGCCAGATGGTGCAGCTGATGGAAATCACCATGCGCAACCTGATGGTGAGCGGGGAAATCGACTACCGGGATTTCCTGGCCCGCGCCGACATGCTGGCCGCCACGGGGCGCACCGTGCTGATCTCCGACTACTTCGAGTACTACCGGCTGGCGGCGTATCTGCGCCGCTACTCGCAGAAACCGATGGCGATCACGATGGGCGCCGGCAGCTTGCTCGACCTGTTCGACGAAAAATATTACGCGCACCTCGACGGCGGCATCCTCGAATCGTTCGGGCGCTTGTTCAAAAACGACCTCACCATCTACGTGTATCCCTTCCTCGATCCCAAGACGCAGCAACTTGCCACGGTCGAGACGCTGCGCGTCGCCCCGGAGCTACACAAGCTCTACGGGTATTTGGTCGATCGCGGCGGCATCGTGCAACTCGACAACTACGACGCCAAGCTCTTGCACATCTTTTCGCGTGACGTGCTCGCGCGCATCGCCGCGGGCGACGCGTCCTGGCTCGAGATGGTCCCGCCCGAGATCGCCGAGGTCATCCGTCGCCGCACGCTGCTCGGCTATCATCCCCCGCCGGAAGCGGCGCCCGATGAGAGTCCACGCGAGCGAGCGAACTAGAGTTGGGTTTGAGGGTTTGGTCTTGTGAAGTTCCTGCCGATAACTCTCGCGACATTCGCAACTTGTTGGAGAGCATGCGCCGGGTACGCCGGCTCTCGCGTGGCTCAGGCCTCAGTTCCGCTCCGCGATCCGCTGAGCCGAAATTGAGATGCCGTTTAGCGGGGCTTTGCCCACCCCTTCGGGTATGTCGCAGCGCCACCGGCGCCCCAGGAGGGGTGCTCTTTTGAGGTCGAGATGTGGCTACATGCTCAGTCCACCGCGAGCTCTGTGGAACGCACTCGCGTGCGACCGTCTGTGCGACTGCTGCGCACGTGAGTCGCTATCAACACTGAAATCATCCAGTCAGGGTGAGCGTCGGGCTTTCGACAAAGATTTGTGGCGGCTTTTTCTGGCGCAAGTTCACTTAGGAGGACGGTGCGCGCGGTTCGCGCCAGGTGTTTCAAGGCAGACCCAATGAAATTATCGTCGATGCTCGAGGCCACTCCATTTTTCCGCGCGCTTGTTGGCGCATGCGTGCTCGCCGCGTGCAGCGCGAACGGTGCTTCCAGCGCTCCACCCGGTGACGACACCGGTGGCGCGAGCTACGGCGGAGCCTCGGGTTCGCCCGCGGGAGGCAGCGCGGGCACCAACGCCGCGGGCACGAACGCGGCAGGCAACGCGAGCGCGGGCACCTCGGGTCAAACGGGTGCGGGTGGCATCGGCGCAGGCGGTGTAGGCGCGGGCGGCATCGGCGCAGGTGGTGTGAGCGGTGACACGAGTCTGGGTGGCGCCGGAGCCGGCAACGCCGGGCTCGGCGGCGTTGCCGGTTCGCTCAGCGGCGCAGGCGGTTCGACGGCCGGCGCGGCTGGCTCGAGCGCTGGCAAGGGCGGTTCGGGTGGGGGCGCGGCGGGGTCCGGCGCGGGTACGGGTGGTTCCGCTGCCGGCATGGGCGGTACGAGCGCCGGCGGT
>DASXKQ010000322.1:0-4260 GCA_036496745.1 Polyangiaceae bacterium | reverse complement strand
AAATGGCGTCTGGCGATGGCGCTGATATCCGATGTAGCAACGCGCAGCGTGCGCCTGAACGAAATCTGGAGCAGCTATTGCGAGCACGCGCCGGACCCCACTGAGCTCGCCCAGCGCACGGGATTTCCGCTGGCGGAGGTGCTCACGATGGACAGCTATCGCGGCTCGGCTAGCGCCTACAGCTTTCCACGCGCCGAGGAAGCGATCGCGACACTCAGTGGAGATTTCGAGCTCAGGGACACCTATCGCGGCAGCTATGAGCTCGGCGAGCGTTGCCCGCTGCTTTGGCTCAGACGGCGTTCGTCGTGAAGACGATCGCGACGGCTCCGCTTCGATCGGCCACTACCGGCGTGCTCTGGCCGGCCGTGCCGGATCGCATCGCGGCGGACGTGCTCGCCTTGCTCTACCAGCTCGAGCAGAGTGAATGGTTTCCGCGGGAGCTCCGCGCAGGCGCCAGCTCGATCAATGCGCTCGGCTCGTGCGCCATGCCTACGCGGAGTCGCCATTCTTCCGGTCGCGCCTCGTGGCCAGTGGGACCTCGCCAGGCCAAACCTTCGACGAGCGCGACTTCAAAGCGCTACCGATCCTGACTCGTGCCGAGCTACTCGCTCACGCGGACGAGATCCACTGCGCACGTGTGCCACGCGACCATGGCGAAGTCGGCCTAGCGCAGACGTCCGGCTCCACCGGGCAGATCGTGCAGGTGCGGCGCACGAGCATCAACCAGCTCTTCTGGCTCGCGCTCGGCATGCGCGATCACCTCTGGCATCGCCGGGATTTCCAGCAAACTCTGGCGATTGTGCGCGCGCACACGGCGCTGCGCGACGACACCGATGAGGCCCTGCGCGCCGGGTGGGGCGCGCCCGCGACGCTGCTGTACCCGACTGGGCCTTGCTTCACGCAACCGCTCTCGTGCGACGTGGCCACGCAAGCTGCCTGGCTCGTCCGGCGCGACCCAGGTTACCTGCTCACGTACCCTACGAACCTGGCCGCGTTGCTCGCACACTTCGCGCAGGCCGGGTTCAAGCTGTCCTCACTCAAGGAAGTCCGCACCGTCGGAGAAACACTATCCGACGACGTGCGCGCGCGCTGTCGTGAGCAATGGGGCGTGCGCGTCGTCGATAACTACAGCTCACAAGAGGTAGGCGCGATCGCGCTCGAGTGCCCGCACAGCGGCCTCTATCACGCGCAAGCCGAGAGCTTGATCGTGGAGGTGCTCGACGCGGACGGCAATGACGTAGCGGAAGGGGAAATTGGGCGCGTGGTCGTCACCGACCTGCACAATTTCGCGACGCCGCTGATCCGCTACGATTTGCGCGACCACGCGGAAGTGGGACCCGCGTGCAGCTGTGGGCGCGGCCTACCTACGCTGCGACGCATCCTCGGCCGGCGGCGAAACATGGCCGTTTTGCCGAATGGCCGGCGCGCGTGGCCGCTGGTCGGCTTCGCGCGCTATCGCGAAATCGCTCCCGTCGTGCAGTACCAGCTCGTCCAGCTGTCGCTGAGCGAGATCGAAATGCGCCTGGTCGTAACGCACACGCTGAGCGCGTCGCAGGAGCAAGCGCTCAGCAACGTCGTGTCGGACGCGCTCGGACACGCTTTCGAAATTCGCTTCAGCTACTTCTCGGGAGAGCTGCCACGGACCACTTCCGGCAAGTTCGAAGAGTTCATGTGCCTGCTCGAGGACGCGTGAACATCCGCCAACGTCGGCGCAGCCAGGACGGAAACATCCAATAACGACGCGAGATCGCAGAGAATGTTCAATGGGCGTGCCTTGCATGACTTGCTTTGCCCGTTGGTCCGTGAAAAGTCCTAGTCCGAGAGGGCTCCATGACCGACGACCACAACCGCTCCGGCAAACCAGGCTCGGCTCCGCCGGCCGCCGACAAACGGCCGAGTTCTCGGCCGCCGCCTTCCATGGCGCCTCCCACGGACGACATCGATGCCGAGTGGGGCGCGAGCCCTGAGCCGGCCGCACTCAAGCCCGCTCCCCTGCCTGCGATCGAAAAGGCAGCGGCCCAGCCGCCGCTCGCCACCTTGCGCAAGCAAACTCTGCTTGGGCTCTCTCCGCCCGCAGTCGCTCAAAGCGCGCCGCCGGCAGCAGCGCCGAGCGCCACCGCGACGCCGCTCGCCAATCTAGTCAAGCCGGCCAGCATGCCGCCCGCCAGCGCTGCGAAACCGGCGAGCGTGGCACCCGCGAGCGTAGGCGCGGCGAACAAGAAGCAGACGCTGCTCGGGCTCGCTCCGCCGATCGTTCCGACGCAGTCGTCGCCACCGCCGGCCAATCCCGCGAGCGCGAGCGATGCGCCGGTCGCCAGCGCGAGTGCGTCGACGGCCACGGCTTCGACAGGAGCTGGCCTGCCGCAAGTCGGAAGTGCACACGTCGCGCCTGCGCAAGGCGCGGCCGCCGCGAAGGCCGTGCAGCCCGGTGCGACCACTGAAAGCGATGCGCCGATCACCGCGGACGTGCAAGGCTCGCGCGCAAAGCCGCGCACCGAGGCGCCCCCGTCGAGCACGGGAGCGACGAACGCAAGCAAGCCGCCCGACCGCAAGCGTGGCAGCGGAGCGCAGCTCTGGTTGCTATTCGCGGCCGCGGCGGTCGCGGTCGGCTATTTCGCCGCGCGCCGCAACGAGCCGGAGCCGCTGCCCGAGGCTGCTGCCCCGGCGGCAGTTCCCGTCGCCGTGCAGTCGGTCATGGAGCCTGCTCCGGCGCCACCCGAGCCGGTCGCGGTCCCCGCGATTTCCGCAGCGGCCGACCCGACGGCAGCAGCAAGCGTTGCCCCGCCGAGCGCGGGCGCCGCCGTGCCAGCGGCCCAAGCAACCGCCGCACCACCAGCCACTGCCCCCGTCGCGCCCAGCGCGGCGCCTTCGGCTCCAGCGCAAGCCGCCTCGGCTGCGGCCGCGACCGGCGACGCTCAGCAGATCCACATCGTCAGCGATCCGCCCGGCGCGCGCCTGTTTTGGAAAGGCAAGGAGCTCGGGACGACGCCCTATACACTCGAGCTCCCAGCCGGTGAAAAGCGCGCGCTCGAGATCGGCATGCGGGGCTACATCACGCGCAAGCTCATCGTAGACGGCACCAAAACCGACATCGGCGTCGGCATGCGCCCTGCCCCCGCGAGCGCGCCCCCCGCTGCCCAGCCCACGGCGGATCCAGGCGAGACCGGCCAGAACTAACGACCGCGCTTTCCGGCATGCGAGCGCGGGGCAAGCCGCGCTCCGGTGGTATGCTTCGAACGAGGTACGGAGTGATGACGCGTGTGTCAGCGATCACGATCTTGGCGTGCGCTTGGCTCGCCATCCCGATCGCTCACGCCGAATCAAATGCGCCGCCGCCTGGAGCGGACTCGGCGCGTTCCTCGCTCGAGGTTTCCGTCGATCTGAGCAAGGTCGATCTCAAGGCGCATCAACTCGAGCTCAAGATGAACCATGAAGCGTCCAAGGTAACGATCAAGGTGATCGGGGAGTCGGGTAGCGTGCTCGCCAATGAAGAGCAGCTCGAAGCTGGGCGCCCCGCTGGCGCGTTGATCGTCGTCAAATGGTCGCCGGCGAGCGAAGAGCCGGCAGCGCGGATCGAGCTCTTCGCCTACGACAAGGACGGCGTGTTCAAGGGCGTTGCGATCACGCCCTGGTCCCTCTCGATCCCACATCAAGAAGTCAATTTTCGCCGCGACTCGTCCGCGATCGATGATCCCGAAAAACCGAAGCTCGAGGCGAGTCTCGTAACGATCACGGAAGCCGTGAAGGCGCACGAGAATCTCGGCGCGATCACGCTGTTCATCGCAGGTCACACCGACACGGTCGGACCTGCGTCGCACAACCTCACGCTCTCGCGATCGCGCGCGCGTGCGATCGCCAGTTGGTTCGCGCAGCACGGCCTCAAGCTCGGCATCGCGTTCGAGGGCTTCGGCGAGTCAGCGCTGTTGATCAAGACCGCCGACGAGGTCGACGAACCTCGTAATCGCCGCGTCGACTACATCCTGGCCATGCGAGAGCCGATCATGAAGACCAGCGGCTTTCACCCGGCTTGGAAGCACATTCAGTGATCCGCCTGCGCTCGCGTTGATGGCTCCCAGGCGTAGCCGACGATCACTTTTGCGACGAATGCGTTGCTGTTCTGGTTGAGCCCCTCACCAACGCCCGCGTTGAGCTCGAAATCCGACACGCTCAGCAAGTCGAACGTTTCGAACAAGTAGTGCGTTTGCTCGCGCCAGGGCGCAGGCTGCGCGAAGGGTCCGAGCCCTGCGTAGTATTCGATAC
>DASXKQ010000321.1:0-3547 GCA_036496745.1 Polyangiaceae bacterium | reverse complement strand
GTTGTCCTCAAACCCGGCCACGTTCAACCGGTCTGGGCCGGGCACCCTTGGGTGTTCGCGCAAGCCATCGAGCGTATCGAAGGCGGCGCCATGCCCGGCGACGAGGTAGAGGTCCGTGACGCGCGCGGCAACGTGCTCGGCCGCGGCCTTTACTCACCGCGTTCCGCGATCGTCGTACGGCTCTACACGCGCGACGACAAAACACCGATCGACGGAAGTCTGCTCACGCGGCGCCTGGAGCGTGCCATCGAGCGTCGGCGCGAGCTCGGGCTACCGAGCGCGGACACCGATGCATTTCGCCTCGTCCACGCGGAGGGCGACGATCTCCCGGGCCTCGTCGTCGATCGCTTTGGAGCTTCGCTCTCGGTCCAGTTCGGCACGCTCGGCATCAAGCTCCGTGAAGGACCGATCTTGGACACGCTCGCGCGGCTGCTGGCGCCGCGCGCGATCGTCGATCGCACGTCGGAACGACACGCCAAGACCGAAGGGTTCGAGGCGGCACGCGGCGTCGTGCGCGGCGACGGCGCTCTCGACGCGCTCGAGTTCCGCGAACGCGGACTACGCTTTCGGATTCCGCTCGATCTCGGGCAAAAGACCGGATTTTATCTGGACCAGCGGCCGCTGCGGGCGCGCGTGGAGGAGTTGTCGCGCGGCCGTCGTGTGCTCGACGTCTTTTGTTTCGTGGGGGCGGTCTCGCTCTCGGCAGCGCGCGGCGGTGCCTCGCACGTCGACGCCGTGGATTCCAGCGCGAACGCGCTGGAGGTCGCCGCCGAATGCGCGCTCGCCAACCGGCTCTCGGAGCGCGTCGGCTTCGAGCGTGGTGACGCGCTGGAAGCACTCAATCAGGCAGGTCGGCGCGGCGGCTACGATCTGGTCATTTGCGATCCGCCGAAGCTCGCTCCTTCGCGCGCTGCCCGCGGCCGCGCGCTCGACAGCATGCGCAAATTATCCAGCGCCGCCTGTCGTGCCACGCGACCCGGCGGGCTCTTGGTGATTTGCTCCTGCTCGGCTGCGATCGGCATGAACGAACTCACGCGTGCCGTCGCGCTCGGCGCGCGCGACGTCGGCGCGCAAGCCACCGTGCTCGAGCGTTTTTTCCAGGGGCCGGACCACCCAGTCCCGGCGGCGTTCCCCGAAGGGCTCTACCTCTGCTCGTTGCTCGTCGAAGTGGGAGTGATCTGAGCTCGTGCGCCCCCTGCGTGAACTGCCAGCGGCCGAGGCCGCCCGCCTGGACGGCCTGTTGTTCGATCTCGACGATACACTGCTCGACCACACTCGGCTGAGCGAGGCAGCCTATTCGGCGCTGTTTCGCCTGCACGAGGCGGGCCTCGCGCTCTACGCGGTCACTGGCCGCCCCGCGGGCTGGGCGGCCGTGCTCGTCCGCCAATGGCCGCTCACGGGCGCCGTCGCGGAAAACGGCGCGCTCGGTTTTTTCATGGACGCTCAGGGCGTGCACACGATCGATGCACTCGCGCCCGTAGAGCGCGCTGAGCGACGCGCCCGGCTCAGCGCACTTTGTCAGGAGATTGCCGCAAAATTTCCAGACTTGCTGCCGGCCGACGACGTCGCGGAGCGCCGTGCGGATTTCACCTACGACATTGGTGAACACCAGCGCGTCGAACGCCAGCGCGTCAGCGAAGTGGTCGCATTTGCCGAAGCGCGCGGCGCGCACACCTCGACTTCGAGCGTGCATCTGCATGTCACGTTCGATTGCGCGGACAAAGCCGCCGGCACAGTGCGCTTGATTCACGCGCTCCGCGGCCAGGATCCCAGCACGATTCTCGGACGCTACGCGTTCATCGGCGACAGCGAGAACGACGCAAGCTGCTTTGCCGCGTTCCACACCACGATCGGCGTGAGAAACTTGCGTGGACGGCCGAGCGTACCCCCGCGCTACCTATGCTCCGCCGAGCGCGGCGCCGGTTTCGTCGAGGCCGCGCAGGCGCTCATCGCGGCGCGCCGCTAGTGTCCCGCGTCCGTGAAGCATTGCCTAAATCAGGAACGGAAATGATCGAAGCACTAGCTGCCCGTCACTCGCCCACACGTTCGCGATTGGCGCGGAACAGGTTGACGAAGTAGCTCACCGCTAGCAAAAACGCGACTGGCCACCAGACGAGCGCGATGCTGAGACCGCTTTTGTGCCCCGCATGATGCAGGGCATCGAGATCGAAGCGCGCGTCGAGCGTGGAGTGCAGCAGCGTCGGGAAAAGACCGGCCGCCGCAGCGCCGAGCACGCCGCCGATCAGCGCGGACGAACCCAGAAAGCCCCAATGGTCGCCGTGACGACGCGCCGAGACGATCGCGAACGTGCCTCCGAGCGCGCACGCGATGAATGGCCAAGCCGTCGGCCGCGTCAAGAGCGCGTGAATCAACTCGGGTCGCACGAAGTGCGTTTCGATCGACACCAACAGGCCGAGTGCGCCCACGCCCACGCTCGCGCGGCGTCCG
Organism: Polyangiaceae bacterium; assembly: GCA_036496745.1. Taxonomy (GTDB): domain Bacteria; phylum Myxococcota_A; class Polyangia; order Polyangiales; family Polyangiaceae; genus PMG-095. The sequence continues at coordinate 1,099 of DASXKQ010000321.1, read as the reverse complement.
AGCTCGAGCGCGCGTTGCCTGAGGGCGCCCTGCGTACGCCAAGCGAGAAACTCCGCGCCGTGCAGCGCGAGCAGCGCCACCGAGAACAAGCCCACGCTGACGGTGTAGTAATCGAGCAAGCCGACCATGCCCGTCGTGCCGAACTCGCTGAAGAACGGCAGCGTGAATTCGCCGCTCTCAGCGAGCGGCACACCCCGCACGAGGTTGCCGAACGCGACGCCGAACACGAGGGCCAACAGCGTGCTGCTGAGTCCGAACACGGCGTCCCAGAAGGCGTGCCACAGCGGGTCTGCCACGTGGCTGCGCAGTTCGATCGCGATGCCACGCAAGATGAGGCACCAGAGCAGCAGGTGAAGCGCCAGGTAAAAGGCGGGAAACGCGCTGGTGAGCACCTGCGGAAAAGCCACGAACAAGACGCCGCCCGAAGCGATCAGCCAGACCTCGTTGCCGTCCCAGAAGGGACCGATCGCGGCGAGCACGGCGCGCCGCTCCGCGTCGGTCTCCGCCACGAAACAATGCAGGATGCCCACGCCAAAGTCGAAGCCGTCGAGCACGGAGTAAGCGATCAGCATCAACGCGAGCAGCACGAACCAGAGCTCAGCCATGCGTCGACTCCGTCGGGCCGTGCCACACTTCACGCCCCACCAAATAAATGAAGAGCACGCCGAGCACGAAATAGAGCCCGCAAAAGCCGACCAGCGTGAAGAGCACATTGCCCGAGCTGACGCTCGCGCTGGTCCCGTCAAGCGTCCGAAACAGGCCGTAGACGAGCCACGGCTGGCGACCGAGTTCCGCAGTCAACCAGCCCGCGGTGGTGGCAATGTACGGGAACGGGAACGCCAGCATCAATGCCCACAGTAGCGCGCGGTGTTGTTCGAGCTTGCCGCGCAAGCCTTGCAACGCAGCGTAGCCCGTGAGCGCGATGAACAGCGTGCCGAGCCCAGCCATGATGTGAAACGCGTAGTAGAGGAGCTCGATGTTGGTCGGCCAACGCTCGCGTGGAAACGCCTTGAGCCCGAGCACGCTGCGCTGCGGCGTGCCATAAGCCAAGACGCTGAGCAGCATCGGAGCGCGAATGGCGTTGTCGATGCGCTGCTCG
>DASXKQ010000320.1:0-23152 GCA_036496745.1 Polyangiaceae bacterium | reverse complement strand
CGTAGGCTCGCGCCGGTGCTGCCCAGGTTGAAGGCCAGAAGCGCTTCGCTCGCGGATCAGTTCGAGCGGGCGCTCATCAGCGTGCCGCTCAATGTCGCGGAGGGCGCTTACTCGCGCGGTAGGAATCGGCAGGCTCGGTATCAATCGGCCGCGGCCTCGGCGCGCGAGGCGCTCGCTTGTTGGGAGACCGCGCAAGCTTTCGGCTGGCTCGGGCCTATGGACCCGGAGCTCATGGCGCTCTTTCACCGCGTCATGGGCACGCTCGTACGCCTCGTCGAACCGCGCAATTGAGCTCGCGCGAAGCGCGATGTAGCCAGCCTCATGCTCGCGGCCGAGTGGGGACCCGGCTTCGCACGCAGACCTTTCACCGAGCGGCTCGACAACTGCGTTCTTGTGAAGGAGGCTTTTAACGGAGCAAAGCTACGGAGCGCCCCACGCCGCTGCTAGCGCCGAGACGTCCCAGTTCGTGGCTGCCGCCTGGAAGCCACTGGGGACGCCGGTGGTGACCGTGACGACGCGGTTCAGGATGTGGTCGCGTGTGTCGTACTCGGACGCCTGACTGGCGATGGTCGCCGAGGTCTTCGGGTCGGTGACCGCGGTCGCGAGGTTGAGCCCGGTGCAGCCCGCCGATTTCCAGCCGACGTAGCTCGAATCACCGAGGGAGAGCGGCGCCGTCGTGACGTTCCAGATGCCCGCGCCAATCGTGCCCGCGCCGGTGAAGTTCACGTTGATCAACGCGGCTTGATCGTAGAAGGCGCCCGTGCCCGCGTCGCGGCCGAAGTATGCCGTCACGTTGGCGTCCACACTGACCGTGGAGTTGAGCAGCACATAGCCCTTGCCGACGGTTCCGCTTGCGCCCGCGGCTATCGTCGTGCCGGTCCGCGCCACGAACAAGCTGTAGCTGGCCGCGGCGGCCACGTCGTTGACGAAGCGCAAGGTGCTGTTCTCGAACAGCGCCGCGTCGGCCGTGCCCCAGATGAAATCCACATTGCCTTCGACGTGGCAGTTGTAGAACCAGCCACGACCCGAGGTCTGGATCGTGTCCTGGTTGCTGTAAAATGAGCTATTGAAGGCAGCCACGTCGAAGCCCGCGCCGCTCGCAAAGTAAAGGGCTTCCGCTTGGCTCAGCGCGGATCGCACCGCGCTATTGCGCAAGGTGACGTTCTGCAACACGAGGTTCGCGCCCGCGAAGTAGAACGACGCGCGCGTCTGGGTTGCGCCGTTGAGACCGTTGCCGTTGGTGTATTGAATGACGCACGTGTCGCCTTGGTTGTTGCCCGCAGGCCCGACGATGTTGACCGTCTGAGGCGTGGCGGCACCGGGACCCGTGTAGTGAACGAGCTCGTTGTACGTGCCGGCAGCGACGTTGATCGTCGCGTTGGCGGCCCCTGCCACAGCGGCGAGCGCACCCTGCACCGTGCGGAAGTCGGCCGTGCTCGTCTGCGAGCCGTCGACGGTCACGTTGGTCGGGGTCAAAGTAGGCGCGGCGCGCGTCGTGAAATTCCAGGTCGCAACCGTGCTCAGGTTCGAAAAACCCGTGAACGTATAACCGTTCAAGGTGCCGGTGATCGAGCCGATGGGCACGACCACGTAGTAAGCCGTGCCGTAGCTGAGCTTGCCGAGGTGCGGCGTGAAGAAGACCGTGTTGCCGCTGACGCGCACCAATTGCGTCCCGACGTTGATCGTCGTGGTGCCGTACGTCTGCGTTTCACCCGCGAAGGCCACGCTGTCGACCGGGGTGCCGTCGGACAGCTTGTAGATGCGGATCGTGCCGCCCGTGTTGAGCGTGGGCGGCGTATCGAACGTGAGCGCGAGTTCGCCGTCCGTGTACGCGTCGGTCGCGCCGGGTGCCGGGTACGCGAGCGTTGCGAGCGAACCGTAGAAGTCGCTCGTCGGATAGTCGGCGACGGAAACGAGAATCGTCTTCGTGTTCGTGGCGACGTTGGGGTCACCCGCATTGGTGACGGTCACCGTCGTGACGCCCCCCTTGAGCCCGGTCAACGTGATGGTCGAGTTGGTCGCGCCATTGGCGACGTCCGCGCTGACGATCGTCGGATCCGCCGGCACCGCGCTCACGGTCGAGACCGCGCCGCCGACGGCGACGGCGGTCGCCGTGACCGACGTGGACGTTCCGTCGTCGATGTTCACGGTGCCCGCTGACAGCGTGAGCGACGCGGGCACATAAGGGACGAGCGCGCCCGTGGCGGAATCAAAGACGGTCGCGCCGGTGCCGTCCTTGATCACGAGGTTCGTGATGGTCGCGGCCACGTTGTTGAACGAGATCGCGGGATAGAGCGCGCCGTTGCCGTACACCGTCGTTCCGTCGGTGAGCGCGGTCGTCGCCGCGGTCTGCGTGGTCGCGGTTCCACCGACCGGCCCCGCGCTGTACGTGACGTTGCTGCCCATGCGACTGAAAGAGAGGGCTAGCGCCGTGCCATTGGTGAAGGCGATGCTCGGCGCGCCGGCAGACACCGTGCCCGAGCCGCTCACGTAATAGCCATTGGTGACGTTGCTCGAGTTACGCATCAAGACGTAGGCATAGGTGTCGGTGCCGTTGAAGCCGGTGGTGGCGCCCAGGCCGATGCCGCACGCGTTGTTGGCCTTGTTTTGAGCCGTGATCGTCACCTCAGCCTGGATACTGAAGTCGCCGCTCATCGGCGTTGGGAACGAGATGAAACCGTTGCTCACCGTGCCGTAGTAGTTGGGAGCCACGTACTTGAACGCATTGCCCGACCCACCAAACGTACTGCCGACGGTGATCGTCCCGCTCGCCAGGCTAGCGCTCGTCGTGGTGGCGCTCGCTTGCTTGACGAAATAGACGAACGGGGTGCCTCCCGTGCCGGCGGTTCCTGCGCTACCCGCGCTGCCACCGTTGCCGGCCGTGCCGCCGCTGCCAGCGGCGCCACCCGCGCTGGTGTCGCCCGCGGTTCCGGCGCTGCCCGCGCTGCCCGCAGTGCCGGCGCTACCGCCTGCGCTCGTGTCGCCCGCGGTTCCGGCGCTGCCCGCGGCGCCCGCAGTGCCGGCGCTACCGCCTGCGCTCGTGTCGCCCGCGGTTCCGGCGCTGCCCGCTGTGCCAGCGCTACCGCCCGCGCTCGTGTCGCCTGCGCTGCCTGCGGTGCCACCTACGCTCGTGTCACCTGCGGTTCCCGTGCCCGCGCTCCCTGCGCTGCCCGCAGCGCCCGCGCTGCTACCCGCTGTGCCCGCGCTACCTGCCGTACCCACGTTGCCCGCTTTTCCTGCGCTACCCGCTGTGCCCGCGCTACCTGCCGTGCCACCGCTACCTGGGCTGACGAACGGCGCGCCGGAATCCGACGAGGAGCCGCAGCCAGCAACGAACGTAGCGACGATGAGCAAGACGAGTACGCGAAGCCAAGCCAGGGTAGTTTTCATGACGTCCTCTCGTGAGAAAATGCGGCCATTTGCCAGGTCCGATGGCATGCACCTGCGACAGTGAACGCGCGAAGCCGAAGCCAGCGCAGTGCCGATCGTTCTAGCACCGAATTCACGCGTCGAGAGCGATGACACGTACTTCCGCCAATGTCCGAAGTGCGAACGCGTTATTGCATTAGCGCGCGACATCCCAACATTGATTGCTCAAAACGTGTTGCAGAACGCCACTGTGCTCTCCACAAGCGCACGTTCACCGACTGCATCGTTCCGCGTGGGCTCGCCGCGTAACCGCTATTGCTTGGTGTAAGTCAGCTTCGCTTTTAGCTGCGAATTGTAGAGCATGAGCTGAGAAGAGTCGGCGGTGTACGAGTCGATGCCGACGACCAGGGCCGAGAAATCTGTCGTCGGCATCGACTCGGTCGTGCACGCTACCGTGAACGTGATCGTTGTCGAGACCGACACGTTATAGTTTGCCGTGAAAACGGGCTCGTTGCTGTCCTCGGCCGCAAGCTGCGACGACACGCTCGTGCCGGTGCTCGCAAGGACGACCAAAGTCTGCCGCAGCGTAATGCCGCCCGCGAGCGGGGAGCCCGCGTACACAACGGCCTCCGTCAAATGATACGTGCCCAGGGCGAGGATGCCGCCGGTTCCCGTCGGCACGAGCGCTCCGCTGGAGGTGAGCGTCACCGCGGTTGCGCCGTTGACGACCGTGTTGCACGGCGTCGCCCCGCCACTGCCGGCGCTGCCGCTCGTGCCCGAGCTGCCGCCTGCCCCAGCGCTGCCGCCTGCTCCAGCGCTGCCGCCTGCTCCAGCGCTGCCGCCGTTCGCGCCGGAGGTGCCGGCGATGCCCGAGCTGCCGCTCGTGCCTGAGCTACCGGCCGCGCCGGAACTGCCTGCAGTGCCTAAGCTACCAGCGGTACCCGACGCGCCTGCCGCGCCAGCGTCGCCAGCAGCGCTACCGGCACTGCCCGCGGATCCAGATTTGCCCGCCGCGCCGGAGGCGCCCGCACCAGCGCCTGAACTGCCCGCCGAACCAGCAATGGCCGACATGCCCGCGCTCCCCGCGTGGCCGCCGGCGGCCTGTGAAGGCACGACGTCTCCGTAGCTCTCGATCAAGGAGCACGCGTTGAGTAGCAGGGCCAGCGCCGCAAACGAAGCCAATCTCCGATAGCTTTTCATGACCACTCAAAACCGACCTGTGAGAGACAACGCGGCGGATTGAGGTCCCGCACTCGGAGTGAGTGACAACCCCACGGGGTGAGCTGCCGCCTCCGGACGCGACAAATAGAGCACGGCCGTGATGGCCCCTGCCACGAGCGCACCGCCGAACAGCAGATCGGTCGCCAAGTTCAGCGTCTTACCGCTATCTTTCAGGTCGGTCGCGTGAGCTGGATCGCTGCCGTCGTTGTGCGCCGTAAAATCGCTGTGCTTGCTCGCTGCCAGCAAGCCGACCACGCCTCCGCCGAGCGCGAGCGCGCCCGTCGCGGCGATACCCACGTACACGCCTGTCGGCACGGGACGCCGCCCGGCATTCGTGGCGTCCGCAGGTCCCGTGGCCGCAGAAGCCGGCGTTGCCGGCGCGGTCGTCCCGGGCTCGGCCGCCGCGCTCACGAGCGTCGGGTCGGAGCCCGTGTTCGCTCCGGCCGGCAACGCCTTCAGCAGTAGCGTGCCGCTTGCGCTTCGACCTTCGCCAACCGTGAGCGTCACGACGTCACTTTGAGCGTCGGGGCTCGTGGCCTGAAACTTATGCTCCCCTGGGTCCACCGGTCGCGCTACGCCTACCAGGGCCGGGGGCACCGGGCTGCCGTCCATCGTGACGGTCGCGTTCGCGACGTTCACGCCGTCCAATTTGATCGTGATGCTGGCGATGCGCGGCTCGAGCTCCGCGGCCTCGCCCTCTGCGGATTTTCGCGCGCTCACGAACAAGGCGGGCGCGCCTGCCGGCGGCACCTCCCGGCTGACCGCGACGAGTATTTCGTGCGCCTTCACCAGTTGCCCCAGCGCCGCCAGCGCGCGCGCCTTGAACAACAGATGCACCGGCGAGTGCACCAACGACTCCGCCCGCGAGAACAAATCCACTGCGTCCGCCCAGCGCTTCTCCTTGAATGCTTGCTCGCCCTGGCTGGCCGCCGCCCGAGCGCCCGCGCGCTCTTCTTCATTGGCGGCGCGCGCGATTTGGCAGCTGAGGCCCAACGCAAACACCCAAGAAACCGTCCGCACACCGACCCTGACCTGTCGCATCCGGCCCGACGCTAGCACGGCCCGAACGCGACCTGACCAGCGAAGATTCGCAAAACTCGAGCTAAATAGCCAGCTAGCCTCGGGCAGCGTTCGGCGCAAGAAAGGAGCTCATGACTGAATCTCTAGCGTTGGGAAGTATCGGACAGATCTCGCGCTCGGTAAGCGATATCGAACGGGCTACGGACTTTTTTGGTCGCGTGCTCGGCCTCAAGCACCTGTACACGTTCGGCAAGCTTTCGTTCTTCGACTGCGGCGGCACCCGCTTGTTCCTGGAACAAGCCGACAAGCCCGGTCCGGAGTCCGTCCTGTACCTGCGCGTGCCGGACATCACAGCCGCGTACGCGACGCTGTGCGAGCGCGGCGTCACCTTCAGCGAAGCCCCCCATTTGATTCATCGACACGCGGACGGCGTCGAAGAATGGATGGCATTCTTCGACGACCCCGACGGCCGAACTCTGGCGTTGATGTGCCAGGTGCGCCCGAGCTGACGCTCACTGATTCGCAGCGAACGCCGCGAGCGGCGCGAACCCCACGAGCGGCCCGGTGTGAGCAAACGCGAGCTCTTTGATCTCCTGAGCGCGCGGCCTGAGCCGCAGCTCGAGCGCCTTGAGCGACGCCACGTTCTGCGCCGGATCCTTGGAAAACAAGCGCACGGCGCGCATCACCACACCGTCCTTCGACGCGCCGGCGCTGTCGCCGAAGAAGAGCACCCCGCGAGCCAGGTACACCGCCGAACCCGGCGTGTGTCCCGGCGTGGCAAACGCTTCAACGTGCAGGTCACCGACGTCCACCGCTTCGCCGTCGTGGAGCGGGTGGCCGATCTTGGCGGCGTCGCCGACCGTGGGTAGCTCCGCCTCGAGCGCGTAGACCTGCGCGTCGGGAAATACCCGGCAACCCGCGGTGTGATCGCCGTGCCCGTGCGTCAGAAAGATCGCCGCGACCGCCGACTTCGAGAGCCCGCGCCGGCTGAGCGCGCTCAGGATCGAGACCGCGCCCGCGTCCTTACCCGCGTCGATGAGCGCGACCTTGCCCGGGCCTGCATCGAGCAAGAACGCACTGACGAAGCCGTCCTTCACCGTCTCGACGCCCGGCGCAAGCACTTGTCCGTCCACGATCGGGCTGTTGTGACCGAACGCGCTGTACCAAACCGAAACCGCGGCGATCACGAGCACCGATAAGACCGCAGCGAGAACTTTGAGCGCACGCTTCATGCGGCTCATTTAACACGCCTCGTCCGCCTGGCGCACAATGTGGTCGATCCGCGCCGTTGCTGCGCTCGCCCGCGCTAAGATAGCTTGCGAGGATGGCCAAGCATTCCTATGCCGTTCTCGCGACGCTCGCAGTCCTCACAGCGTGCGGCTCCGACAACAGCGGCGGAGCGGCGCCGCCCGGCGCGAGCGGCGGCGGCGCAGGCGCGTCGGCGGGAGGGAGTTCGTCGGCGGGCACGTCGTCGGCGGGCACGTCGTCGGCGGGCACCTCCTCTGCTGGGACGTCTTCGGCCGGCACGTCCGCCGCTGGGACTTCGTCCGCTGGAGCAGCCGGCACCGGTGCGCCCACGAACTCGCTCGACGGCCCGCCCGCCGGTTACCCCGAGGGCAAATCGAACGTCCCAGCTGAGGGCCAAGCCGAGGACGTGTCGTCGGCCCCCACCGTGATCGGAACGGGCGATCCCACGGGCTGCACCGGTGACGCGTTCGTGGCGGCGGTCGCGCAAGGCGGCGTCATCACCTTCAATTGTGGGCCCGATCCGATCACGATCGTCCTCACCACGACGGCCAAGGTGTTCAACGACAAGGGCACGAAGCTCGTGATCGACGGCGGCAACAAGGTGACGCTGAGCGGCGGCGGGACGACGCGCATCTTGTACATGGCCACTTGCGACAAGGCGCAGGTGTATCCACCCGGACCGGGCGACTGCAACACGAACCCCGGCGTGCAGCTCGTCGTGCAAAACATCACGTTCGTCGACGGCAGCGCCAAGGGCATTCCCGACGGAACGAACAACGACGGCGGCGGCGGCGCGATCCACGCCCAGGGCGGCAGCCTCAAGGTCGTCAATTCACGCTTTTTCAACAACGTCTGCGACGACCTCGGCTCGGACGTCGGTGGCGGCGCGATCCGCAAACTCGACTACTTGGTCGCGACCGGCGCCGGCCCCGCCCGGCCGGTCTGGGTCGTCAACAGCACCTTCGGCGGCAAATCCGGCTTTGGCAACTCGGGCGCGAACGGCGGCGCGCTGAGCAGCATCGGCGTCTCCTGGAACATCATCAACAGCTTGTTCTCGTACAACACGGCGGTCGGCCACGGCGCGAACAGCGGCATGGGCGGCAATGGCGGCGCGATCTACAACGACGGCAACGAGATCGTGCTCAACATCAACGGCAGCTTGCTCGAAAACAACGTCGCGAACGAAGGCGGCAGCGCAGTCTTCTTCGTCAGCAACGACATGAGCGGCTCGATCACCGTCACCGACTCGCTCACCCAAAACAATCCGCGCGGCACGTTCGAGACACCCAACCTGCCGGGCTTTTACGTGATTGCGAAGCAGCCCGCCCAGATCGTCAATTCGCAGATTCTGCGCTGAGCTTCGGATCAAAAGAGCGCCTGGCCAAAGACCCTACCTGGAGGGAATGACTCGCTAAAATGGCGCTCGGCCCAGCAATCCGCTAGGCGTGGCTTATGTTCCTAAAGAGGTGGTCGTTTAGGTCCTATCCGAGCAGAGGACTGGGCGAACCGGGCAAGCCGATCACTCGGCTGAGTCCATCTTTTTTTTTCGCTGAACGATGCAACTCAAGCCGCTAGCGACAGAGCCCGACCCCGCGCAGGGGCCACTCGTGTTGATGCGCTTCCGTCCCGCATGGGCCTACATCGACGGCATTCGTGAGTTTGGTCGTTTCTTTTGCAAGCAGACTTTCGGAACCGAGGACCTGGCCCAGCGCGCAACGATTGTGATTCAGGAAACGCTCGAGAACGCGGTCAAGTACTCGACCCAGTCGCCGCACAGCGAGCTCGAGCTCAAGATTCAAGTGCAGGGAGAGCACATCGAGTTTTCGGTCTCCAGCTTACCGGATCCGGCTCACATCGAGACACTACGCGACGAGCTGGTCGGTCTGCATTCGCTCGATCCGGAGCAGGCGTACCTGGCCGCGTTCGTGCGCGCCTCGAGTCAGCCGGACGCGACGGCCCGCTTGGGCCTAGCGCGAATCCGCTACGAGGGGAACGTGGAGCTTTCATTGGCGGAAGAAGCGGGCGGCCGCATTCGCATCACCGCGGTAGGAAAGCTATGAGCGCATTCGAAAAAGTCACATTGCCGAGCCTGGAGAGTCTGACGGTGGAGATCACGGGCCCCACGACGGTCGTGCTCAAGGGCACGATCACGTGCAAGGATCCCGCCGCGGACCTAGGGCCCTTCGTGCGCGCGATGCACGAGGCCGTGATCGCTGACCGCGTCGGAGAGCTGCGGGTGGACGTGAGCGGACTGAGCTTCGTCAACTCTTCGGCCATCCGCCTTTTCATCGATTGGACGAGCTGGATCAAGGCGATGCCGGGCAAGCGCTACAAGCTGCAGTTCGCCACGACTCGTCGCGTGACTTGGCAGAAGACCAGCTTTCTCGCGCTGCAATCGCTGGCGGCCGAGGTGATCAGCGTCGAGCAGGTAGACTAAATGAAGCGCGAGCCGCTGGGTCCGGGTAGTCCGCTCGTCGGCTCGCCAAGCCGCAGCGACGATCCGCCCAGCGCGCAAGACACGACGAGTGGCTACCACCGCAAGAGCAGCACGCAGATGCTGGCGGTGAACCCATCGAGCTCGGCCATGCGCGCGGCGGCCAAACAAGCCGAACCGTTCGATATCAATGCCCCGCGCTGCCGCTGCCTGTTGCGCTTGCTCTGCTCGCCCGGCAGCGATTCACTGGAATATACGCATCAATTTCTGACCGCGTACTTGGACGGCAGGCTTCGCCCACAGGTCGCGCAGCGGCTCGGAGTCGCCGGTTACGAGCTGATGTCGAACGCCCTCAACTACAGCTCGATGGCCGAAGACATCGCGCTCGAGATTTTCGATCTGCCTGAGTCTGCCGCGATTCGCGTCGCGAACGAAACGATCGCGCCGCGCATCAGCATGCTCAACGAGCACATGCAGAAGATCCGCAACAACGCCGAGGCCGCGCTCGTGGGAGAGATGCGACGTTCCGTGACCGGCGGGCCCGTGCGACCCATGTTGGGACTGGCGCGCGTCGTGCACGAAGTGAGTCTGCAGCTCGACGTCTCGATTCGAGAACGGCGAGTTACGATGACGGCGAGTTGCTCGAAGTAGTTGTTCCGAAACTTGGCGAAGCAGGCTAGCTTCGCGTGTCGAGGCGGATTGAACGGCGAGCGAGCGCCGCACCGAGCGTCAATACTCGCTAGCCTCCGCAGCAAAAGCCATGTGCTTGGGAATCCCCGGACAGCTCACCGAAATCTTCGTGGAGGAAACACTCCGCATGGGCAAAGTGCGCTTCTCCGGCGTGCTGCGCTCGGTGTGCTTGGAGCTCGTGCCCGACGCCGTGTGCGGGGATTTCGTGCTGGTTCACGTCGGTTTCGCGCTCTCGCGCATCGGCGCAGAGGAGGCCGAGCGCTTGACCGCCCTGCTCGATGAGCTCGCCCGCTCGGAGCAGGCGTTCGCCACACGCCCGCCGGGAGACGCATGAAGTTCGTCGACGAATACCGAGATTCCGAGGCGGCGCGCCGGCTGTCGGCGGCCATTGCGCGCGAGGTGACGCGGCCCTGGGCGTTGATGGAGGTCTGCGGCGGGCAGACGCACAGCATCGTGCGCTACGGCGTGGACATGCTGCTACCGAGCTCGCTCGAACTCTTGCACGGACCCGGTTGCCCCGTGTGCGTGACGCCGCTCGAAACGGTCGATCGCGCGCACGCCATCGCCGCGCGACCCGGCCTGATCTTCTGCTCGTACGGCGACATGTTACGCGTGCCCGGTTCGCGCGGAGATCTGGCGCGCGCCAAATCCGAAGGCGCCGACGTGCGCATCGTGTACAGCCCGCTCGACGCCCTGACCATCGCGCGCCAAAACCCGACTCGGGAAGTCGTGTTCTTCGCGATTGGCTTCGAAACGACGGCGCCCGCCAACGCGACCGTCGTCGAACTCGCGCGCTCGCGGGGGATCAAGAACTTCAGTGCGCTCGTCTCGCACGTGCTCGTGCCGCCCGCGATTACCGCCATTTTGGGCGCCTCCGACAACCGGGTGCAAGGCCTGCTCGGCCCCGGACACGTGTGCAGCGTGACCGGCACGCGCGAGTATCTGCCGCTCACTAAAAAGTACGGCGTACCGATCGTGGTCACCGGTTTCGAGCCGGTGGATTTGCTGGAGGGCGTGCTGCGGCTCGTGCGCTTGCTCGAGCGCGGAGAGGCATCGGTCGAGGTGCAGTACGAGCGCGCGGTTCGGCCTGAAGGCAACGCGCGGTCGCTCGAGCTCGTCGAACGCGTGTTCGAGGTGTGCGATCGCAAATGGCGCGGTATCGGTAGCATTCCCGAGAGCGGTTACCGCTTGCGCTCGGAGTACCACGAGCAAGACGCCGAGCGGCGCTTCGACGTCGCGTCCGTCGAGACGGACGAGCCGACCGAGTGCATCAGCGGGCAGGTGCTGCGCGGCGTGAAAAAGCCGACCGAGTGCCCGGCGTTCGCTACGCGCTGCAGGCCCGACCGTCCACTCGGCGCGACCATGGTCTCCTCCGAAGGCGCCTGCGCGGCGTACTTCCACGCCGGACGCTTGCGCGCCGGAGTCCGCAGCTTGCCGGTGGCGTCATGAGCATTCCCGACGACGACGACGCGGCGTGCCCGCTCCCCTACTCGGACTACGACCGCGTGGTGCTCGGTCACGGCAGCGGCGGGCGCCTGAGCCATGATCTGCTCGAGCAAGTCTTGTTCCCAGCGCTTGGGCTCGCTGCGCGTGAACCGCTCGAAGATCAAGCGCTGCTCGCGCCGATCGTCGGCCGCCCTGCCCTGACGACCGATGCCTTCGTGGTCCGTCCGCTGTTCTTCCCCGGTGGAGACATCGGGCGGCTATCGGTGTTCGGCACCGTGAACGATCTGGCCGTCGGCGGCGCGGTGCCCCGCGATCTCGCGTTGTCGTTCATCCTCGAAGAAGGACTGTCTTTCGAGACCCTGCTGCGCGTCGCGCGGTCGGTCGCGCGCGCCTGCGTGGAGGCGCGCGTTCGGCTGGTCACGGGTGACACCAAAGTCGTCGAGCGCGGCAAGGCGGAAGGGCTGTACATCACGACCAGCGGCGTCGGTGTCGTGGCGCCGGGTCGCGAGCTGTCCGTCACGCGCGCGGCGCCCGGTGACGTCGTGCTCGTCTCCGGCACGCTCGGCGATCACGGCATCGCCGTGATGGTGGAGCGCGAGGGTATCGAAATCGAAGGCGAGCTCTTGAGCGACGCCGCGCCGCTCACGGGCCTGGTGCAAGCGATGCTCGAGGTCGAGCCGAACATCCGCTGTCTGCGCGATCCGACGCGCGGCGGCCTCGCCAGCGCCTTGAACGAGATCGCGCGCGCGTCGCGCGTCGGCATTCGGCTGGACGAGCTGTCGATTCCGATCCGCCCGGACGTGGAGGGCGTTTGCGAACTACTCGGCCTCGATCCGCTATACGTCGCGTGCGAAGGGCGGCTGGTTGCCGTCGTGCCTCGAACTTCCGCCGAGCGGGTGCTCAGCGCGATGCGCGCGCACGAACTCGGTCGCAACGCGGCGGTCATCGGCGAGATCACCAGCGGACCCAGCGGGCTCGTGACCGAGCGTACGCGCATCGGCGGCGAGCGGGTCGTGATGATGCTCGCCGGCGAGCAGCTGCCGAGGATTTGCTGATTCCAGAACGCGAGAGAGGTGACCGATGAGTGAGCTCAAGATCTCGTTCACGAATGCCGAACCCGCGGTGCCCGAAGTCGACGTACTTTGGATCACCGCCGGGCTCAGCTGCGACGGAGACTCGGTGTCCATCACCGCCGCCACCCAACCCAGCATCGAGGACGTACTGACGGGCGCCCTGCCGATGCTGCCCAAGGTGAACCTGCACCACCCCGTGCTCGCCTACGAGACGGGCGAGGACTTTCTGGTGCCGTTTCGACGCGCCGCGGAGGGCAAGGCTCCGCGGCCGTTCGTGCTCGTCGTCGAAGGCTCGATCCCCAATGAAAAGGTAAAAAAAGAGGGCTATTGGGCGGCGTTCGGTACGGATCCCAAGACAGGTCAGCCGATTCTGACGTGCACGTGGATCGATCAGCTCGCGCCCAAAGCGTGGGCGGTCGTCGCGATCGGCACGTGCGCGACCTACGGCGGCATGCACGCCATGGAGGGCAATCCGACCGGCGCGATGGGGCTGCCCGATTATCTGGGTTGGGACTTCAAGTCCGGCTCGGGCTTGCCCGTGGTGTGCGTGCCGGGCTGTCCGGTGCAGCCCGACAATTTCATGGAGACGTTCGTTTACCTGCTCTACCAGGCGGCGGGCCTCGCGCCGCCAATCCCACTCGATCACGCGCATCGCCCGACCTGGCTCTTCGGACAGACCGTGCACGAAGGCTGCGATCGCGGCGGCTACTACGAGCAGGGAGACTTCGCGAGCTCTCTCGGTTCCAGAAAGTGCATCGTCAAAGCCGGTTGCTGGGGACCAGTCGTGCTGTGCAACGTCGGCAAGCGCGGCTGGATGAACGGCATTGGCGGCTGCCCGAATGTGGGCGGCGTATGCATCGGCTGCACGATGCCGGGATTTCCCGATAAATTCATGCCATTTTTGGAAGAGCCGCCCGGCGCGAAGATGTCGACGGCGGCGGTGCTGATGTACGGGCGCACCGTGCGCGCGCTACGCAACTTCACCAAGTCGTCGCTCGACAAAGAGCCCGTCTGGCGAAAGCCCGGCGAAAAACTCGAAACCGGCTACGGCGCGCCGGTCGCGCCCGCCCGCGCGCCCACCCACACTGGTCCCAAAGGAAGCTGATGAGTAACCCTTCGAGTCAAGTCGTCGACATGTCGTGGGATCCGATTACTAGGATCGTCGGCAGCCTCGGCATTCACACCAAGATCGACTTTGGCACACGTAAAGTCGTCGACTGTTGGAGCACGTCCTCCATTTTCCGCGGCTACAGCGTGTTCATGAAGGGCAAGGACCCGCGCGACGCGCACTTCATCACCAGTCGCATCTGTGGCATCTGCGGCGACAACCACGCTACTTGCTCCGTCTACGCGCAGAACATGGCGTACGGCATCAAGCCCCCGCACCTGGCGGAATGGATCGTGAATTTGGGGGAAGCCGCCGAGTACATGTTCGACCACAACCTGTTTCAGGACAACCTGGTGGGCGTGGATTTCTGCGAGAAAATGGTGAAGGCCACCAATCCGGGCGTGTTCGATCTCGCCGAGCGCACGGAGGCTCCGAACGCCGAGCTGCACGGCTACCGCACGCTCGCGGACATCATGCGCGAGCTCAACCCATTCACGGGCAAGATCTACCGAGAAGCGCTCGAGATGAGCCGGCTCACGCGCGAGATGTTTTGCTTGATGGAGGGCCGCCACGTACATCCGTCCACGATCTACCCGGGCGGCGTGGGTACGGTGCCGAGCATCCAACTCTTCACCGACTACCTCACGCGGCTGATGAAGTACGTCGAGTTCTTGAAGCGCGTCGTGCCGCTACACGACGACCTCTTCGACTTTTTCTATGAAGCGCTGCCTGGTTATGAAGCGGTCGGTGAGCGGCGCGTGCTGCTCGGCTGCTGGGGTTCGTTCCAAAACCCGGAAACGTGTGACTTCACTTACAAGAACATGAGCAGCTGGGGCAAGGACATGTTCGTCACACCGGGCGTGGTGGTGGACGGCAAGCTCGTCACGACGGATCTCGTTCAGATCAATCTCGGGATTCGCATTCTGCTCGGCAGCTCCTTCTACGACGATTGGACGCCCGGTCAGAAGTTCGTCGACAAGGACCCGCTCGGCAACCCGGTCGACGCGCGCCACCCCTGGAACCAGACCACGCTGCCGCACCCGCAAAAGCGGGATTTCACCGACAAATACACGTGGGTGATGTCGCCGCGCTGGGTCCCGCCGAACAGCAGCGAGCACCTAGCGCTCGACACGGGTGGCGGCGCGCTCGCGCGGCTGTGGGCCACGGCCTTGGCGGGCAAGGTGAACATCGGCTACGTCGAGAGCACCGGCGCGAGCGTGATCATTCGCTTGCCCAAAAACGCGACGCGGCCTGCGACCGAGTTCACCTGGCGTATCCCCGCGCACAACAACACGCTCGAGCGCAATCGCGCGCGCACCTATTTCCAAGCCTACGCGGCCGCGGCGGCCTTTCACTTCCTCGAGCAAGCCATGGCCGAGCTCCACGCCGGGCGCACACAAACCGCCGTGGACTTCAGCGTGCCCAAGGACGGCATCGGTTGCGGCTTTCACGAAGCCGTGCGCGGCGTGCTCTCGCACCACCTGGTGATCCGCGACAAGATGATCGCCAACTATCACCCGTACCCGCCGACGCCGTGGAACGCGAGCCCGCGCGATTCGTACGGCACCAAGGGCCCGTACGAAGATGCCGTCACGGGTACGCCGATTTTCGAAGAAAACGGACGCGACGGCTTCAAGGGCATCGACATCATGCGCACGGTGCGCAGCTTCGATCCGTGTTTGCCATGCGGCGTGCACATGTACTTGGGCGACGGCAAAGAGCTGGTCGTGCGCCACTCCCCCACGCTCGGAGCCATCCACGGTTAGCGGAATGTCCCAGGATTTCCCAAGCAAGATCGCAGAGCTCGAGCTGACGCTCGAACGCGTCGAGCACGTGCTGCGAGGACCGGAGCTCGAGCTGGTCCGAGAGCTCTTGGGCACGGTGCTCGAAGTACACAAGCTCGCGCTCGAAGACCTGCGCTCGACCCTCGGTGAGCCGGCGCTCGTGGCCGCTGCCGCGGCCGAGCCGTCGATCGCCTGGGTGCTGGCCTATCACGGCGTGAGCGCCGAGGTTCTCGAACGCGCCCTGCAGACCGCCGCGCAGCGCGAGCAGGAACGCCGCGAGCGCGCGCAGCCGACGCGCGAACAGGAGGCGGCTTTGATCCCAATCGTCCGGCTTTTGCGGCGCGACGCGGAGCCCACGCCATGACGGTCCGCGCGCAGGAGCACTTGCGCCGATTCGTCGCGGCGCGCTCGGCTGCGCTCTCGGAGCGCTGCGAGCTCTGCGGTCTGCCCATCGCGGAAAAGCACGAACACGTGCTGGAGCCCGCGGCGCGCGGCCTGCGTTGCGCGTGCAGCGCGTGCGGGCTCTTGTTTTCCGAGCGCGGAGACGGACGCTTCCTGCGCGTGCGCCCACGCGCGGAGACTCTGCTCGAATTCTCGCCGAGTGAAGTCGTTTGGCAGGAACTCGGCGTTCCGGTTGGGCTCGTTTTCTTCGTGCGCAAACGGGGCGCGCCGGGTGTCGTCGCGGCCCTGCCCGGGCGTGCCGGTACGGTCGAAAGCCCGGTGAGCGCGGAGGCCTGGGAGCGCTTGTGCCTGAGCTATCCGCGCTTGCGTTTGCTGGACGCTGAAGTGGAAGCATTGCTCGTTCGCCGCACGACGCATGGACGCGCGGCGCTCGTGGTTTCGATCGACCACTGCTACGAGCTGTCGGCGCGCCTGATGCGCGAGCCCGCGCCGCTGTCGATGGTCGAGCCAGCCGCTGTGGATTGCTTCTTCGCCGAGCTCGCTGCGCGCGCCGGCGTGCGGCACGGCCACGTCCGCGACGAGGCGTGCGCGCCATGAGCTTCCAGGCGGCCGAGAAGATCGCGCGCGCGCTGATGTACGAAGGGTACTTGCTGTATCCCTACCGCAAGAGCGCGCTCAAGAATCAGCGACGTGTCGCGTTCGGCTCACTCTACCCCGAGGTCTCGAGCGAGCGCAGTCGAGCCCAGCTCGAAGTATTGCTGCGCGCCGAGCGCGTGCGCGTCCGCGTGCTGTTTCTACAGTGGGCGCGCCGCCAAGACCCGAGCGAACCCGCCTGGCTCGAGGCCGTAGATCGCGCCGTGGACGTCGGCCCGTTTTCCCTCGCTCGGCTCCAGCAAGAAGCCAAGGTCACGTCCTTCACCTTTCCCGCAGCGCGTTGGCGGGAAGGAACCTCGGAGCTCGTCTCCGACAGCGTGACGGGCTCCCTGCAGCTATCGGCTGAAGAGGTGGCGCCCGGGGTCTCGCGCTTGCGCGTCGTGCTCCAGAATTGCGCCGTCGGCCCGGCGTTCGCCGACCCGGAGCGCGCGACGCTCGCGAGCCTCGCCTCGGCGCACGTGCTCGCTCAAGCCGAAGCAGGCGAAGCGCTCTCGCTGCTCGAACCGCCGGATGCGTTGCAGGACGCCGCCGCTCGCTGCAAAAACGACGGTTTGTGGCCCGTGCTGGTCGGTGAGCGCGCAAGGCCGAGCATCTTGCTCGGCTCGCCGATCACGCTCTACGACTTCCCCGCGGTCGCCCCCGAAAGCCAGGGAGACTACTTCGACGCCACCGAAATCGACGAAATGCTCGCGCTGCGCGTGCGCACGCTCACGGAAGACGAAAAAGAACAGGCGCGCCGCACCGACCCGCGCGCGCGCCGCATCCTCGAACAGAGCGAGCAATTGAGTGATGAACAGATGGAGTCCTTGCACGGCGCGTGGCGGGAGCCGCTGCGCAACGCAAATTCCGACGGTCTAGAACCGGGTGATCGCGTGCGGCTGCGGCCGCGACCCGGGCGAGACGTGTTCGATCTCGCTTTGGCCGATGAGCTTGCCACCGTAGTTTCCCTCGAGCAGGACTTCGAGGGCAGACGATTTTGCACGGTCACCGTCGACGCCGATCCAGGCCGTGATCTCGGTGTGCAAGGCCGACCGGGGCACCGCTTCTTTTTCGAGCTCGAGGAGGTCGAACGGGTGCCATGACCAGGATCTTGGTGGCCGGCATCGGCAACGAGCTGTTCGGTGACGACGGCTTCGGGGTCGCCGTCTTAGAGCGGCTCTGCGCGGGCTCGCTCGAGGAAACGAGCCGCCAGCACGGCGTCGAGCTTCGTTTGATGAACGCCGGCACGCGCGGCTTCGACCTCGTTTCGGCTTTGCTCGACGGCTGCGACGCCGCCATCTTGATCGACGCGGCGCCGCGCGGACGCCCGCCTGGCACGCTGTACGTGCTCGATCCGAGCCAGGACGCCCCGAACCTGGAGCCCGGTCTAGACCTGAGCATCGACCCGCATCGACTGGAACCCGCGCGCGCGCTGTCGCTGGCCCGCGCAACCGGTGCGGCGCTGTCTCGCGTGCGGGTCGTCGCCTGCGAGCCGAGTCCCACGCTCGAAATGAGCGACCAGCTCAGTACGGCTGTCAGGGCCGCCATCGAACCAGCGCTGTCGGAGGTCGAGCGCCTCGTGGCGGAGCTTTCGCATCCGGAGGTGGCTGATGCATGAGCTCTCGGTTGCGATGGAAGTCGTCGAGCTCGTCACAGCGCGCGCGGCGGGGGCGCGCGTCAAGCGCGTCGTGGTCGAGGTGGGTGCGCTCGCCGCGATCTTGCCCGACGCCCTCGCGTTCTCGTTTCAGGTCGCCAGTGACGGCACGAGCGCGGCCGGCGCCGAGCTTCAAATCATCGAGCGAGACGCGCAGGGGCGTTGCCGCAGCTGTCAGCGCGAATCCGCGCAGCGCGACATCCTGGCGAGCTGCGTCTGCGGTGAACGCAATTTCGATTGGCTCAGCGGCGCAGAACTCAAAATCCGAGAAATGGAGATTGTCTGATGTGTGCCATTTGCGGCTGCTCCGACCCCCAAGCGCACGCGCGTGCGCACGCACACGACCACTCCCACGCACACGACCACTCCCACGCGCACGACCACTCCCATTCGCACGACCACTCCCACGCGCACGACCACTCCCACGCGCACAATGCCTCTCGATGGGTTCAACTCGAGGCGGACATTCTCGGCAAAAACACGCAGCTCGCGATTGAGAATCGCAGGGAGTTCGAGCGACGTGACTGGCTTGCCCTAAACCTCGTGAGTTCTCCGGGTTCCGGCAAAACCAGCTTGCTGGAGCGGACGATTCGCGAACTCGGGGCTCGTCTGCCCTTCTTCGTCATTCAAGGCGACCAGGCGACGGATCGCGACGCCGAGCGCGTGCGGCGCGCGGGGGCTCGCGCCGTGCAGCTCAACACGGGCACCATCTGCCACCTCGATGCCGCGATGGTCGAGCGCGCCGCGCGCGAGCTCGACCCGCCGCCGGGTTCCGTGTTGGTGATCGAAAACATCGGCAACCTGGTGTGCCCGGCGCTGTTCGATCTTGGCGAGCACGCGCGCATCGTCGTCGCTTCCTTCGCGGAGGGCGACGACAAGCCGCTCAAATATCCGTACATGTTCCGGAGCGCGGATCTGGTGCTCTTGAACAAGCTCGACCTCGCGCCGCACGTGGCTTTCGACGCCAAAGAGTTTCGCGACAACCTGCGCAGCTTGAACCCCAGCGCGCGCGTGATCGAGCTGTCCGCGACTCGCGGGGACGGCTGTGGCGACTGGTACCAGTGGCTGGACGATCACGCGCGTCCGACTCAAATACCTGGCAATTTTAGCGCCCTCTCGGAGCCGCAGCCTTGAGCGCGCCGGACCAAGAGCTCGGAACGAGCTTCGACCCGCTGGCGGCGATGGACGCCATGGGGCCAGAAGAGCTCGAGCGGGCGATGGAATTCCTCGCGTCGGTTTCGAACGCGCTGTTCCCGGACGGCCCGCCCCTGCCCGACCAGCTCACGTGGCCGGACCGCGCGGAAGTCGCGGCCCTGACCGCCGACGGACAGCAGCGCAGCACCGAGGAACGTCTGCGTGCGGCCGAGGTGCGTTTCGCGACCCTGGTCGAGCAGATCCCGGCGGTCACCTTCATGGCCGTGCTCGGCGAGGGCGAGAACGAGATGTACGTGAGCCCGCACGTCGAACAGCTGCTGGGTTACACGCAGGAGGAGTGGCTCTCCGATCCATTTCTCTGGTACAGCCGGCTGCATCTCGAAGATCGCCAGCTCTGGAACGAAGAGTTCGCGCGAGGTTGTCGCACCGGCGGCCCGTTTCGCGCGGAGTGTCGCTTTCGCGCGCGAGACGGACGCGAAGTGTGGGTACACGGCGAAGCGCGCCTGGTGCGCGACGGTCAAGGGCGACCGCAGTTCCTGCAAGGGGTCGCGTTCGACATCACCGAGAGCAAAGAAGCTCAAAAGCTACTGCTGGAGAGCGCCGTGCACCAGGCGCGCGTCGACGAGGAGCTGGAAATCGCGCGACGCGTGCAGGCCGCGTTGGTCCCAGAATCCCCGACCCTTCCCGGGCTGGAGATGGCGGTGGTCATGCAGCCGGCGGACGAAGTCGGCGGCGACTACTACGACGTGCAGCCGACCGATTTCGGCGGCTGGATCGCGATCGGCGACGTGTCCGGGCACGGTCTCAACGCGGGCCTGGTGATGCTGATGTTGCAGAGCGCGATGCTCACCGTGCAGCAATCCTTGCCCGACGCCATGCCCGCGGAGGCGCTCGGTGTCGTCAACCACGTCATCTTCAAGAACGTGGCGGAGCGGCTCAAGCGCAACGAGTATGTCACGAGCAACCTGCTGCGCTACGAGCGAAACGGGCGCGTCACCTTCGCCGGCGGGCACCAATACATCGTCGTCTGCCGCAGTGACGGGACCATCAGCCGCGTGCAAACGCCCGGACCCTGGCTCGGCATCGGCGGCGTCATGCCGCACACCAAGAACTACGAGCTCGACTTGGCGAAAGGGGACGTGATGATCCTGTACACGGACGGCATCATCGAGGCGCGCGATCGCCACGGCGATCTATACGAAATGGATCGCTTGTGCTCGACTCTGCAAGACGCTCGCTCGAGCAGCGTCGCGGAGATCCGGGACGCGATCATGGCGAGCGTGCGCGCCTTCATGCACGTGCAGGACGACGACATGACGCTGCTCGTGCTGCGCTACGTCGGCTGAGCCGGGCGCGTGCCCAAATAGTGTAAAAATGCCGAGGATCCGCTTGATCGCTTACGGCACCGTGCAAGGCGTGGGCTTTCGGCCGCTGGTGTTCCGGAGCGCGCTCAGCGAGGGCCTCAGCGGCTTCGTGCAAAACGCGGGAGGGCGCGTCGAAATCGAAGCGCAGGGAGATTGCGACGCGCTCGCGCGCTTCACGCATACCATCGCAGTCGCCGGCCCGCCCGCGCACGTCCACACGCTCGAGCGCACGGAACTCGCAGAGCTCACCGCCGACACGGAGTTCCGTATCTCAGCGAGCGCGACCGCGGAAGTGTTACCCGCGCTGCCAGCTGACTTGGCGCCCTGCGCGGAATGTCTACGCGAGGTCGACGCCGCGACCGGCAGACGGTCGGGGTATCCGTTTACGGCTTGCGCGCAGTGTGGCAGCCGCTACTCGATCGTCCAAGCGTTGCCGTACGATCGAGCGGGCACGACACTCCGCGAGTTTCCGCTCTGTGCCGAGTGCACGGCGGAGTACGGCTCGCCGAGCGACCGGCGTTTTCATGCGCAAGCGATCGCTTGTCCTCGCTGCGGACCCACCCTGGAGCTCCTGGACCCCCGGGGAGCGCGCATCGAGCGAGGCTCGCAAGCTCTCGAGCGCGCCGCCGCACTATTGCGCGATGGACAGATCCTGGCACTCAAAGGCGTGGGCGGCTTCCAGCTGCTGGTCGACGCCTGCGACGCCGAAGCCGTCATGCGCCTGCGTGCACGCAAACGCCGCGAGGAAAAGCCGTTTGCCGTCCTTTTTCCGGATCTCGAGGCCGCGGAGACCCATGCGCAGCTCAGCGCCGAAGAGCGCGAGCTTCTCACGGGACCCGAAGCGCCGATCGTGATCGTTAAGCTTCGCGCGGGAGCGCTGCCGGCGATCGCAGAGGCCGTCGCGCCGGGGAGCCCCGAGCTCGGCTGTCTCTTGCCCGCGTCGCCGCTGCATCGCCTCTTGGGGCTGGCCGTCGGCCGCCCGCTCGTGTGCACCAGCGGAAACTCGAGCGGTGAGCCCTTGTGCACCGAGACCGAGGAAGCAATCCAACGACTCCGAGGCATCGCCGACGCTTTTTTGAGCCATGACCGCGTCATCGCTCGACCGCTCGACGACTCGGTAGCGCGCGTCGGCCCGCGCGGGCCAAGCTTGTTGCGGCGAGCGCGCGGCTACGCGCCGCGCGTGGTGGCCGAACTCGGCGGTGAGCGGACCGTACTTTCGCTCGGAGCCGAGCTGAAGGCCGCGCCTAGCTTGCTGCTCTCGGGATCCCTGGTGCTGGGACAGCACGTGGGCGATCTCGGGGAGCTTGCGACTCTACGAGCTTTCGAGCGCAACGTGCGCGACCTGCTCCGCTTCTTCGCGGCCAAGCCGCGCGTGATCGCCTGCGATTTGCACCCGGATTTCGGCTCGACTCGCCTGGCTGAGCGCCTTTCACGCGAACTCGACGTCCCGCTCCTGCGCGTGCAGCATCACCACGCGCACGTCGCGGCCGTCATTGCCGAACATGGCGTCGCTGGGCCCGTGCTCGGCTTCGCCTGGGACGGCATCGGCCTCGGCAGCGACGGCACCGTGTGGGGCGGTGAGGCGTTGATCGTCGAGCGTGGTCGAGCGCGGCGCGTCGCTCATCTTCCCGCATTTCGGCTGCCAGGCGGAGACAGCGCAGCGCGCGAACCCTGGCGCAGTGCGCTCGGCTTGCTGCACGGCATCGACCCGGCGCTCGCACGAGAGCACGGCCAGCGTTGGCTCCCCGCAAAATCGCTGGCCCTCGCGCTCCAGGCGCTCGAACGCGGCGTGAATGCGCCGCTCAGCAGCAGCGTCGGCCGGCTATTCGACGCCGTGAGCGCTCTCGCGGGCAGCTTCGAGCGTGTGAACTTCGAGGGACAAGCGGCGATCGCGCTCGAACTCGCGGCTGGAGCTCACGCAGCCGACGAACCGTATCCACTCGACTTCGCGTGGCTCGGCGCGAGTGAACCGACCACCGCCACCAGCCAAGCGCCAAAGGAACACGACGCGCACGGCCTCGCGCCCTTCACACGCGCGCTGCTCGACGACCTAGCGCGCGGCGCGGATTTGCCCCGAATCGCGCGCCGCTTTCACACCGCGCTGGTGGCTGCCGCCGTGCGCGTCGCCAGTAAAGCCGGTCTGCACGACATCGTATTGACCGGCGGCTGTTTCCAAAATGGCCTACTCTCAGCCGAGCTGACGCGAGCCCTCGAAGAGCGCGGCCACGCCGTGTACGGCGCGGCGCAGGTGCCCTGCAACGACGGCGGGATCTCGGCCGGGCAGGCCGCGATTGCGGCGTGGGCCTGAGCCGGACGACACGGGACCAACAACAAATGAGAGCGCTCACACAGGTAATGAGAGCTGCCGAGCAAGCGCAGGGCGTGTAAGTTCTGCGCAGTCGCGACCCGGCGGCGATCTCGCTATCATGAGCTATTTCCTGCCCGCAAAATGCTGCCGCCCACTCCACGCTGGCGGATTCGTGCTCTCGCTCTTGACCTGTTCGATGGCCTGCACCGAACACGACAGCAATCCAAGCGACGCGAACCGCGA